>USBA01000165.1 GCA_900552735.1 uncultured Collinsella sp.
GCGGCCCCCCCCCCCCCACACAAACAACACAACCCCCCCCCCCCCCCCCCCCCCCCCCCTCGCCCGTATTACCCCGCTGAGCGAGCCATAGGCACCACGCACCGACGCGCTAAAGCGTCGGCTTGAAATTGGTGCTATATTCGGCTTGAGTTGTTTAATGCTAGTACGGGAGGCTGATATGGGGCTGTTCAAGAAGAAAAACCCGCAGGATGCCTTTGATCCCGATGTGTTTACCATCACGGATACGATTTTGGACCCGCCGCGGTTTACGTTTTTGCCGGCTATCTACCAGGATGCCACGCGCCGCAAGTGGGCCGTGCATCAGCGCGGCGGCGAGCCGAAGATTTTTGACTATGCGGATGTGCTGCAGTGCGAGATTGCCGAGACCGGAAATCCCGAGGATGTGCCGGAGCTCAGCAAACGCGAACTGGCTCAGCAGATTTTGATTAATCCAGCTCAGGCTACCAAAAACAACGCTGCCAAGCGTAATATGTGCCTTGGTATGGGTGTCATCGTTGCCGTGCAAACCGGCAAGGATGAGATTTCGAAGCTTGAGATTCCGGTGACCGCGGGCGAAGTCAAGCGAGACTCCGGCCTATATCGGTCGTATCGGAACGTTGCGGAGCAGATCAAAGAAGCCTTCGACGCCATGAGGCGTCCGGAGCAATGATTCCTGCAGCATCAAGCGGTTGAGGAGTCTTGCCCATGTCGAGTGAACCATATGCGATTCCGCCCAAAGATCGCGCCTTTGAGGGCATTCTTTGGTATATCAAACATTATGACCTGCAGAGTGGCGACCGGCTGCCCGCCGAGCGTGTGCTCTGTGAAGAGCTGGGCGTGTCGCGCACGGCGTTGCGTGCTGCGATCACGCGCCTTATTTCGTGCGGAACTTTGGAAAGCCGCCGCGGTTCGGGCACCTATGTGTGTCCTCCCAAACCGCTGAACATCTTTCAGGAAACATGGAACTATACGCAGGCGGTGGAGAGGGTTGGCTCAAAGTCGACCGCGCGCCTGGTTTGGTCCAAGGTCGTGTATGCCGATATCGATCTTGCCCAAAAAGCCCAGATCGACCTGGGCATGCCGCTCTTCTGCATTCGGCGCGTGCGTGTGGTCAACGGTTCCCCGGCATCGATCGAGACGGCTTACGTCAATCTGTCTTTGTGCCCCTCGCTTCCCGATCACGATTTTGAGCAGGAAAGCCTCTACGACGTTTTGCTCAAGGAGGGGAATGTCCATGTGACGCACGGCAAGGAGCATATTTCCATCAGCCGTCTGAACGCCGACGAGGCCAAGTTGCTGAATGCTCAGGAGGGCACGCCGGTGTTTTACAAGGCTTCGCACGAGCGCGACGAGACCGATGGCTTTGTCGAGTATTGCAAGTCCGTGATTCTGCCGACCAAGTATCGTTTTGCCGATAACGGCGAGGCAGACGGCGTTGCGACGAAGGTGGGTGTCGAATGGCTGATGCAGTAGAAGACTTGCCGGTTTACAAACAAATTCGCCGCTGCATTGCGGAGCGAATCGAGCGCGGCGACTACCCGACGGGCTCGATGATTCCGTCCGAAAACGAGCTGGCCGAGGAGTTTGGCACGACACGCCTGACAATCCGAAGCGCCATGGACGAGCTGGTCAAAAGTGGCCAGATTCGTCGCGTGCAGGGCAAAGGCGCCTTTGTGGGACATAAGTGGTTTGACGAGCACGAACGCAAGGGCGGCTTCCGCCAGTCGGTTCTGGCATCGGGCGCGACGCCGTCGGTGCGCATCCTGGCGCGCTCCAAACGCTACGCCGGCCCGTATTATGCCGACTTGTTTGGCATCGCCGAGGACGATCTGCTTTACTCGGTGCGCCGCCTCAACTGCATCGATGGTGAGCCCGTATCGATCGAGATGACACTGATTCCGTGCCTGCTGTTTCCGGGCATCGAAGACGTGGACATTTCGGTCTTCAGCCTGTTCGAGACCTATGATATGTTGGGACGCAAGCCAGATCAGTCGGTAGAGAAACTCGATATCGAGGCGCTGGGCGCACGCGATGCGAGTTTGCTCAATCTTGAGCCGGGCGATCTGGCGCTCGTGCTGGAAGGCCTGACCTATGACTCGAGTGGGCAGGCAATCGAGCATGCCAAGTCTTTTACCCGCGGCGACGCCGGCGGATATACCTACAACTATTAGCGTCTAGAGCGTCCCTGCGCATGGCGGGGGCGCTCGTTTTTACGGATATATGTCGCTTGACCGATGAGCGGCAAAAACTGACCGTCTACCGAGAGGGGAGGATGAAATCATAAAATCGGTATTAAAAACGGCTAACCTGTAATCGTTCACTGGTATTAAGAACCTTTGAATTGTTGAGCTTGGGGCCAAGATGTCCACAAGGTTAAGCGGTGCGACGGGGCGGCAAGCCCGTTCATTTCGTGCGACAATTCAAACTGCTCGTGAAAGGAGCGGGAATGAAGGAGACCGAGAAGATCGAGATCATGCACTTCGACCAGGAGGGCTACCTCGAGGACGGCAGGAACGTCTACGAGGCCGGCAAGAAGATGACCGCCCTGGCCGACCGCGTGCACGAGGAGGGCTACGACGCCGTCTTCCTGATGGGCGTCGGCGGCACCTGGGACGAGTTCATGCAGCTCGAGTACCTCATGAACAAGTTCGGCGACCGCGACCTCGAGGTCTACCTGATCCACGCCGCCGAGTGGAACGTCATGGGCCACAAGCGCATGACCGACAAATCCGTCGTGCTGACCGCCTCCGAGTCCGGCACCACCCCCGAGGTGCTCGAGGCCGTCGGCAAGATGAGGGAGATGGGCGTGCGCGTCTTCGCCATGACCAACCCCGAGGGCAAGATCGGGCAGGCCGTGGGCGCCGAGAACTGCGTCATGATGGCCTCCGACCACGGCGCCGGCGGCTGCGAGAAGGGCTACTACCTCGCCGACTGCTTCGGCCTGCGCCTGCTCAACCGCCGCGGCTGCTTCCCCAAGTTCGACCTGTTCATCGAGCAGACGAAGGACGTCTGGAAGGACATGCTCGACATCCGCAAGCGCTTCGAGCCGCGCGCCGAGGAGCTCGCCAAGAAGTACGCCCTGGCCCCCTACACCATGTTCATCGGCTCCGGCGCCCTGTGGGGCGAGACCATCCTGTTCTCGATGTGCATCCTGGAGGAGATGCAGTGGAAGCGCACCCGCTACATCACGTCCGCCGACTTCTTCCACGGCACCCTCGAGCTCGTGGAGCCCGGCGTCCCCGTGTTCCTGTTCATGGGCGAGGACGAGAACCGCAAGCTCGACGAGCGCGTCCGCGCCTTCCTCAACCGCGGCGTGACCGGCGACACCGACATCAACATCATCGACACCGCCGAGTTCGCCATCCCCGGCCTTGACGACGAGTTCCGCGTCATCGTGTCTCCGTGGATCCTCTCCTCGCTGATCACCGATCGCCTTGCCGCTTACTACGAGACGGTCACCAAGCACAACCTCAACTACCGTCGTTACTATCACCAGTTCGACTACTAATCGGTGACAAATAAGCTACTGATCAAGAAGCACCCTGCCCGGGCGCATGCGTCCGGGCATTTTTATGCCGAAATTCGCAAGAAAGGGGAATCGAATGAGGCAGTTTATCGTGGCGTCCCATGCTCATTTTGCGTCCGGAATCGTCGAGAGCATCGGCCTGCTTTCCGGCGAGCGCGAAAACGTCCATGCGCTCTCTATGTATGTCGACGGAAACGAGGACCTGACCAAGGAGGCCGCAGCGATTCTGAACGGCTTTGCGGCGGACGATGAGGTCGTCGTTTGCACCGACCTCTTTGGCGGCAGTGTCAACAACGAGTTCACCAAGATCGTCCAGACGCGTCCTAACACGCACCTCGTGACCAATATGAACCTGCCGCTCCTTATTCAGCTGCTGTTCGTGCCCGAATCCACCCCGATCGATGAGGCCATTCGCCAGATCGTCGAGGCGGACGACACCAAGGTCAAGTACGTCAACGACCTGCTGGGGCAGGCCGAACTCGATGAGTTTTAACCACTAGGGAGCACATCATGATTCAGATGATTCGCGTGGACTATCGACTGCTTCACGGCCAAGTTGCCGTTAGCTGGACCTCGGCTCTGGGTGCCGACTGCATCCTGTTGGTGAGCGACACGGTCCTCAATGACAAGCTTCGCCTGCAAGCTCTATCCCTCGCAAAGCCGGAGGGCTGCAAGGTCGTCGTCAAAAACACCGAGGAT
>USBA01000166.1 GCA_900552735.1 uncultured Collinsella sp.
TCCACATCCATAATCCGACAAATAGGCCCAATGTATGCACATTAGAACCGTATATAGTCGAAAGTATACCCCGAGCGGGCGCAAACGGCCGAATTCTGGACATCTTAACGCCCCAAGCGGACAAGGATATAGCCTAATCTCCATATCGGACTAAAATCATGGCATCAGACACCTTCCCATGCGAGGATTCTATGACGGCAAGCGATACAACCGTAACGAATAAAAATGGGGCGCCGGAACCCGGTTTCGACAAGACCGCCCAGCGCATCCTCAATCTGTTCTTTGTCCTCAACAGCTCTCCCGAGCCATTGACCACAGAGCAAATTGTCCTGGATTCCGATCTTGGCTATGGGTCGGGCAATATCGACTCGGACAAGCGCAAGTTTCGCCGCGATCGCGAAAAACTCCTCGAACGCGGAATCACGATCAAGGAAGTTCGCGCAGCAGGCGCCCAAGAAACCGAAGAAAGCGCGTGGACCATCGATCGCGAGCACACGTTTGCGGCCGGTGGCCTCATCACCGCAGACGACGCGGACATCTTGCTCGACGCTATCGACCAGACCCTAGCGACCGGTTCGGCCGCGTTTGCCACGCCGCTTGTAGACATACGCTCCAAGATCGCCTACCTCACCGGCGCATCGACCGCAGAAGAGCCTCCCGCCCGTCGCTTACCCGCCGTCGATGCGGTGTGGAGCGCTTTCGCCGAACGCTGCGCACTGCGCTTTTTGTATCAAAACGGGCACGGGGAGCAAAAAGAGCGCACCGTCTGCGTATACGGCATGTTTGAGCACGAGGGTGTGGCGTATTTTTGCGGACTCGACAACGCCACCGATGAAATCAGGACGTTTCGCTGCGACCGTATCGTTCGCGCATGGCGCCCCTCGAAGGCCTACTCCATCCCCGCCGACTTTAACCTGAACGATCGCCTGTTCTTCGAGTTTGATTTTGCCGATTGCAAGCCCGTTATGGCGACCTTTTCGTTTGCCCCGCAAGCCCAGGCCGACATGGTCAGCGGCCTAACGCGCGGTCGCGGGGAGCTCACGCACACCGAAGAGGGTTGGACCTGGACCGTCGGCGTGCGCGACCTTAATGCCGCTGCCTCGTTTTGTATGGAGCACGCCATGGACGGCATGAGACCCGTTGCCCCCGATGCACTTAAACTGGCGTGGAACCACCTCATCGAAAGGACGGTGCACGAGCATGCCCGCGCGTAAACTCACCAGCGAGCAAAGGCTCTCGCGTGCGATTGACATCATGGAGGCCCTCTACGCTGCCGGTGAGACCGGTATGACACGAGGGGATATCTGCAGCCGTTTTGATATCACGGGTGCGGCGCTCGACGAAATTATCGATATCGTCTCGACCCTCGCTGACCGTGAGTCGGGCGCACGCATCATCTGCGAACGCCACGGCGAGTGCATCATCCTGACAGGCGATGCGGGGCGTGTGCTGCCCTTGCGCCTAAGTGCCGCCGAAGGTGCCGTGCTCAACCACGAACTCGAATCGATGGGAATCGACTCTCGGGCAGCAGAGCGTATCCGACACGCCCTCCTACCCGAGAAACTCGGCTACAACCAGCGCGTCGTCGATACCGTTGCCCGAGGATCGCACTGGCAACAGCTGAACTGCGCGATTCAAGACGGCGTTCGATGCCGCATCATCTACCGTTCGATGGACGACACACGGCCGCGTGAGCGTCTCATCGACCCCCTGCGCATCGCGACGCATGGCGACCAAACATATCTGATTGCCTGGGATGTCGAAGTTGATGCGCAGCGCTCCTACCGCATGGACAAAATCGAAGGCCTTGCCCTTACCGACGATTCTGTGGAGCGCCACACATCCGCGTCCTTGTCCCTCCACGAATCCCTTTCCCAAGCGGAGCAGAGCGCAAAACTCCTCATGCCGCTCGACATGGCAGAGCGCCTAGACTGGGCCGGCATCATGTCGATTGAGCCAAACGGGGCAGACATGGCGACGGTGACCGTGCGTTATGGGTCAGAGCACTGGCTGTTCTGCCAGGTAATCGCAGCGGGCGGAGCCATCCGCATACTGGATGACCCCGCCTCGGCAAAGCGTCTATGCGATATGGCGAAGAGCCTGACCTGCCCGCTTTAACGGCGTCGCTCGTGGCGTGCACGCCACAGCTGCAAATAATGACCGATCTGCGCCGACTCGATACGCTGGTAGGAAGTCGTGGGCAGCGACGTCAAGAACTTCTTGCCGTAGCCCTTTGTCACCAAGCGCGGATCTGCCAAGATGAGCACGCCGCAATCAGTCGACGAGCGGATGAGACGGCCGGCGGCCTGCTTGACTTCGAGCACCGCCTCGGGCAGCGAGTAGCGCGCCCAAGCGCGGTCCTCGCGCAGGTTGCGCTCACACGAAAGAGGATCCGTGGGGCTCGAGAACGGCAGCTTGGGGATAATGACGCAACGCAGTGTCTCGCCGCTGGCGTCAAAGCCCTCCCAAAAGGCCTTGAGCGCAAAGAGCGATGAAGTCGGCTCGTTGATAAACCGATCGCGCAGACGACGTGGGGACGAGTTACGCTGTTGGCAATTGAGTTCCAGACCCGCTCGCGCCAATTTGGGCTCGACACGGGCATACAGATCCTCCATATCGCGCCTGTTAGTGAAGAGCGTGAGCACCGATCCACCCATGGCGAGATGGGCATCGACCAGCACGCACTCGAGCGCCGACAGATAGCGCTCACGATCGCGCGGATCGGGAATGTCCCCCGCCACGACCACGGCCATATTCGAGTCAAAGTCATAGCTCGAATCCAGGTGCAGCGATGAGGATGTCGACGCACCGATGCGATCAAGGCCGACGGCATGGTTGAAATGCTCAAAGCTCTTGGACACCGTCATGGTCGCCGAAGCGAAGATGGCCGTGTGCACCTCGGGCAACCACTCGTTCGCCAGGGCCTCGCCGATATCGATGCGCTCGGCGGTCATAGACTCCCCGCCCGCACGCAGCCGACGGTTAACCTGCAGCGAGTACACGTAGTGCTCATCCGTGCCTTCAATGATGAGCTTGAGATTCTCGACCAACTCGTGCAGACGGCGCGAAATGTCGCCCAGGTCGACGACGACCTCGGGCTTATCGGCGGCGACGGCCTGCACCAGCGCGTCTACGCTTTTATCCGCCTGGCCCAGCGCATCAATTGCGGTATGGGCCGACTGCAAAAAATCGTGCCAGTCATCCGACACGCGCAGCTCGGGGCCAATCCACAGATTCGCGTTGTCATAGCCCCCGCGGGCACGGCGGCCAAGCTCGCGCACGCCATCGAACACATCGGCAATCGCCATGCTCGCGCGGGCAGCCGTCGACGTCGCCTTGGCAGTAAGACCCAGGTAGAGCGTAGAGCCCTCCGAGGTTGCCAAATCGCGGGAAACCTGGCTCAGCGCACCGGTGCTCGAGCCACCCAGGCGCTCAAACAGAACGCGCGATTCATCCGCCGACACCACGCGCGCCCATTGACGGCGCGCCTCGCGCTCGATGGAGTGGGCCTCATCGATCACCCAGTGGCGAATCGGAGGCAAGATTCTGCCCTCGGCCGCAACATTGCGGAACAACAGGGAATGGTTGGTGACCACCACATCGGCATGCGCCGCACGACGGCGAGCGCCGTGGACCAAACATTTATCAGGGAAAAACGGGCAGAGGCGACGAGCACACTCGCGCGAGGCCGTCGTAAAGTCGGGGCGGTTGACGCTGCGCCACCGAATGCCGAGCGAGTCGAGGTCGCCATCGGCTGATTGGCAGACGTACGCCATAATGACCGCGACCGCCGTGAGCGTGTCCGCCGGATCGCGCTTGGTGGTAATCTCAACCTGGCTGCGGCTCATGCGCTCAAGCTTGCGCAGGCACGGATAGTGGTCATAGCCCTTGAGAGCGCAAAATGACAGGCCACCGTCCAGTTGCTCGGCAAGTTTTGGCAGCTCATGGTACATGAGCTGGTCGGCGAGATTGTTCGATTTGGTCGCAATACCAACCGTGATGTTGTTACGGCGTGCCGCCTCGGCAAAAGGCACCAGATAGGCCATCGATTTGCCGACGCCCGTGCCCGCCTCAATTACGCGATGTGTGCCCGTGACCAGCGCATCGCGGACCTCGAGCGCCATCGCGATCTGCTCATCACGCGGCTCGTAGGTGGGATACATGCGATTGACCAGGCCACCCGGCGCATAGTCTGCCTCAATCTCCTCACG
>USBA01000167.1 GCA_900552735.1 uncultured Collinsella sp.
GGCGTGAGCGGCAACAACTCCAACAGCCAGGCCAATAACGCCAACACCACTATCGACACCACGGTGAACAACTCCAATACCGGCAACTCCGATTACGACTCGTTTATCAACGAGTGGACGAGTCGCATCGACAACTACCTCGCCGGCTCCCCCATGGCAGGCCAGGGTTACAACTTTGCCGTGGCAGCCTGGAACACCGGTGTTGACCCTCGCTGGTCTCCCGCCATCGCCTGCATCGAGAGCAGCAAGGGCCTCTATTGTGCCGGCTCCTATAACGCCTGGGGCTGGAGCGCCCGCGGCGGCGGCTGGCGGAGCTTTGGTAGCTGGAGCGAGGGCGTCTCTGCCCACGTTGCCTACCTGGGCGCCAACTATGGCTCCACGCTTACCCCGGCAGCCGCCAAAAAGTACTGCCCGCCCACGTGGCAGGACTGGTACAACAAGGTTGCAACCCAGATGAACCGCATCTAAGATCAACGTCAAAGGGCCCCAATTGGGGCCCTTTTTCTTTTACGCGACGGAGGTATCGACGACGCCAGTCGCGTTTGCAATGGCAACAATGATAGTCATTACCAACAAGAGCACACCCATAGCCTTGAGCCAGAGCTTTGCAAGCTTTTTACCGCGGTATCTATCGAGTAGCTCAAACCGCCGGCGAAGGCGGCGTTTGTCGAGCATCACAAAATGGATGAGCACTACGAGACCGTCGACGAAGATAAAATACTCAATCGCGAGAAACCACATCGGGTAGTTTTGGTTGGCGCCCGTAGGATGAAAAACGGCAAAATGGCTTCCGGCAAAGAAAACAAGTAGCGAAAGATAGACGAATGCGTTCCAAATGCGCCCAACGGTGTCGGGAATGCGGGAGAGTAAATTCGGGCGCTCAGGCACCAACGGCAATCCGCCCTGAGACTGATCCGTGGGGAGCACGGGCGCAGGGCACACGGCTCGCCGCTCCGGAGGCTCTTGGAAGGAAGCAGCATTCGGCGCGGACGACGGCGTCGGTGCGGACAACGCATAGGATGCACGCGCAGCGTGCCCTAGCGCCTTCGCGCTTGCAAAGCGCTTGTCCGGATCGAGCGCCATCGCCATGCAAATAACATCGGCAAGCGAGGCGGGGATATCATATGCCTCGCATTGCTCGCGCATGTTCCGACCCGGCTTGGGGTCGGCCCCCGTCAGACAAAAGAACAGCAGGGCACCGAGCGCATAGACATCGCTGCGCACGCTCGTCTGGCCAAAACCATACTGCTCGGGCGGCGCATAGGGACGCGTGCCAAACTTAACGGTATCGGCATCGGCTCCCTCGCGCCACACGCGAGCGATTCCCAAGTCGATAATCACCAGCGATGAAAATGTCATGCCTGTATCGGGCGTATAGTTTGCGCCCGATACGATGATATTCGAGGGCTTTAGGTCGCGATGGATCACCGGCGCAGCCATCTCCCCCGCCGACGCAAAGCCGGCATGGAGCTCCGCAACTGCATCACAAAGGGCGCCAAACAGCTCACAGGCATAATCGGGCGTCGCACCCAAACGCCCCACCAGGGCCCCGAGCGTTTCGCCTTCGATGTATTCCATGACCACGCAAAGCTCGTCGCCCACGCGGCGGCAATCGACAATCCGAGGCAAGTGCTCGTAACGTCGCCCAGCATGCTGGGCCGCAAACAGGCGTTCATACGCCCCGCCAATCTGGGCCGACGCGTCGATGCGCTTGCGAACAAAGGGGCCAAGAGATCCTCCGCCGGAGCCCTCAAAGTACACGAGCTCGGTCGTCTCGACGTCGGAGTGCTTGAGCACACGGTCTACGCGATAGCTGTCATCACGCTCATGTGACGCCTGGTGTCCGGCGAGCTCAGGGGTCAGCTCATCTTCGGATTATGTTGGGCTCTGAGTATCCATAGCGTCCATAATAACGCAGGGCGCGGACGCCCCATGACGCCCGTGCCCTGCACGTTCTAAATATCGTGAACGGCGCTTCCGCCGGCAGCCAACCGTTAGCTCACCGTCTCCTCACCAAAGCGATACAGCTCCTCGTTCACCTTTTGCAGGCTGCAGCCACGATCGATACAGAAAATGATGATGGCGTCACGGCGGTCCTTGCAGTTGAGGACATTGGCGCCCGCCGCCGACAAGGCGCGGTTGGTCTCCTTGAGCGTCAGCGCCATGGCAAAGGCAATCTGCAGCACCTTATTGCGGCTCGGATGCCGCGCACCGGTAAAGATCTGATAGCCAAACGTCTCGTTGAGGTCGGCCATACGCACCACGCGCGAGCGCTCCAGCCCCTTTTCTTCCAAAAGCTGTTTCAGATACTCCGAAAGCGACGGGGCGGTAAAGTCGTGCTCTTTGATATAGCCCTCGATACTCGGAGCATCGAGCAGCTCGTTGAGCAACTCTTCGGTTAGCTTCTTATCAGGCATATGGCCTCACCCCCCAGCTCGCATAGTAACCATGTTTTTAATTCTAGTTAAAAACCGCTCACGTCAGAACGTTCCCAGCTGGCAACCTGGTCGGGAGATACCGTGCTCATCGCTTCGAACTTCCAGGTGCCGCCCGCTTTGAGATGGTTGGTGTTCGCAAGAGCCGTTCCCACCTGATTGCCGTCTGCGTCATACAGAACATACTCAATCTGAATGTAGCTTTGCTCTTTATCCGTATTATTGGTCAACGTGCCAGTGATCTTATACGCGAACTGATTAGACGTATCCCCGGCCTCATCCGAAACCGTATAGGGTTCTTGTGCCTCTTTTTTCTCCTCGACTTGCTGGGTCTGTTCGGCAGGCTTTGCTGCATCACCCGTAGACGAATCAGACGAGTTGCCGCCCATAGACCCTACGACGCCGGCAACAACGAGCACCACGATGACACCCAAAACGATCTTGCCGATCGGCTTCTTTCCCTCTTTTGCCATTATGCATCCTTCCCACGATCCGGCTACCGTGCCGGCACACAGCACATCGTAGGAGGCAGCGAACTCAAGTTCATTAGCTGGGAGCTAATGTCGCAACACAGTTTGCCATCTGGCACTCATTGAGTCTTTTTTTCCTTCACCGAACTCATGCCTTTGTTGTTGACTATTAAACATTTAGACGTAAACTGCTTTGTTACCTTGTCAACATCTGAAAGGAACCTCATTGGGAAAAGACGTACTGGTGCAGCAACTCGTCGACTCATTCGACAGCTGGCCCGCCAAAAATTCCGGTTGCGGATCGTCCCGCATGACACAAGAGCTCTATCCTTTTGACAAGCTCTTCTCTCCCATCAAAATTAACAAGCTCACCGTCAAAAACCGCATTGTCATGGCGCCGATGGGCAATATCGACATGTGCGAGGAAACTGGCCGCCCCAGCGACATGATGCTGCAGTACTTTTTCGCCCGCGCCAAAGGCGGCTGCGGCCTCATCACAACAGGACTCGTACCGGTAAGCCACGGCATCGATACCACGGTCACCGAGCTGGACAAGCTCACCTATTTCCCGCGCATCGATCGAAGCCGAACCGTTATGGCAGGCTGGCGCGACCTTGCCCAAGGTGTCCATGCCTTCGGATCACGCATTTTTGTCCAGCTTACGGCCGGACTCGGCCGCGTGGGCAACCCGCAATGCCTCATCACGCAAAAGAAGTTTCCGGTCTCGGCGAGTTTCTTGCCTAACTACTACATCCCCGCCATTCCATGCATGCGCCTCTCGGACCAAAAGCTGCGCCGTATCGTAAACAATATCGGCCAAGCGGCGGCCGATGCTCATGCCATGGGCATCGATGGCGTCTATTTGCACGGGCACGAGGGTTATCTTATCGAGCAGCTCGGAAACCCCGCCTTTAACCATCGCAAGCTCGGACGTTATGCCGATTGGCGTCAGTTTGGCCTCGATATGATCAAAGAAATCCGTCGCCGCGTTGGGCCCGACTACCCCATCATGTACCGCATCGACCTTTCGCTTGCACTCGAGGAAACCTATGACGAGCAGGTCATGAATTCGACCTATCTGGGACGCATGCGCGGCGGCCGTACAGTCGAACAGACCCTGGGTTATATGGAAGAGCTCGTGGCGGCGGGAGTAGACATCTTTGACGTCGACCTTGGTTGCTATGACAACTGGTGGATGCCCCACCCGCCTGCGAGCATGCCCGCAGGCTGCTTCGTTCCCGTGGCGCGCGCCGTTCGAGAGCGCTTTGCCGCCGACAATATCCGCTCCAATGCCGGCC
>USBA01000168.1 GCA_900552735.1 uncultured Collinsella sp.
GCACCCCAGACAAGCGTTTTGACCAGGATAACGATGAATCCCAGGATGGCGATGAGGCAGAAAATGATGCCCGTGAGGGCGGCAAGGGAGAGTGGCGCCGTAGAGAACGCGACGATGCCATCGATTGAATAGAGGAGCAGCGACCAAAAGCTCCACTTGGTCTCGCCGGCAACGCGGTTGACGTTTACATAAGGGAGCCACTTGGTTTTTAAAGCCGACCCAGCCGTAAATGCCCTTGGAGAATCGGTTGTATTCGCCCATGGAGATGATGGCGTTGACCATAGGTCGCTTCATGAGCCTAAAATCGCGTGCTCCGTCGACGATGTCGGCCTTGGAAATGCGGTTGATGATCTTGTAGAACATACGGGCGCAGAACGACCTGATGGGAGGCTCGCCTTCGCGGGTGGTCCTGCGTGTGGCGACGTTATCGTAGTTTTCGGTCTGCAAGATTTCGTACATCTTCGGCAGGAGCGAGGGCGGGTCCTGCATGTCGGCATCCATGGTGGCGACATAGTTGCCCTTTGCGTGCTGGAGTCCTGCGAGTAGTGCCGCCTCCTTGCCAAAGTTCCGCGAGAAAGAGTGCCAGTGGATGACGTATGGATGCGCCGCCGCGGCTTCTGCTTTCATGACGGCAAGCGTTTTGTCTGCCGAACCATCGTCGATGAGGACGGCTTCAAAGGAGATCTCGGGGTACTGCTGAGTCATGATGCGAACGACGCCATCGAGCTCTTTGAGAAAGATTGGAAGTGATTCCTGCTCGTTGTAGCACGGCACGACGATGGAGATGAGCGGCATGGTGGTTTACCTCTCGCTTGGCTTGGAAGTAGGGCGGCCGGGCTGGTCATCGTAGGCGTATTTGCTGTACACGTTTACCTCCCACTGCTTTTTTTCGACCTTTGCTACAGAATCTAGGATGAAGCCGGTCGCAAGGCTCAGGCCGCACAGGAACATAAACGAGGCGGCGAGCATAGCGGTGGGGAAGCGCGGGACGAGGCCGGTCTGGAAATATTCGACAACGATGGGCATGCCCAGGGCGAGGCCGAATACCGCGAACAGAAGCGCTACGAGGCTGAAGAACTTCAGCGGGCGGTAGTCCTTGAACAGCGTGCCGATCATCGCAACGACTTTAATGCCGTCGCTCACGGTGTTGAGTTTGGACTCGGAACCCTCGGGACGGTCGCGGTACTCGATGGGCACATCTTTGATGCGCCAGCGGTGGTCGACGGCGTGGATCGAGAGCTCGGTTTCGATCTGAAAGCCCTCGGAAAGCACTGGGAAGGTTTTAACGAACGGGCGGCTCATGGCGCGGTAGCCGGTCATGACGTCATCGAAGCTGTAGCCATAGATCCACTTGATCATGGCGCGGACCAGATTGTTGCCAAAGCCGTGGAAGGCGCGCTTGTTTTCCTCGGCGTAGGTGCCGTTTGAAAGGCGATCGCCTACGGTCATGTCGGCCGTACCGTTAAGGATGGGCTCGCAGAGGGCCTTGGCCGCCTCGGCGGGGTAGGTGTCGTCGCCGTCGACCATCAGGTAGCAATCGGCGTCGATGTCGCGAAACATCTGGCGGCATACGTTGCCCTTTCCCTGACGGGGCTCAAAGCGGACCGTGGCGCCGTGCTCGGTGGCGATGCGTGAGGTATCGTCCGACGAGTTGTTGTCATAGACATAGACCGTCGCTTGCGGAAGCTCGCGGTGAAAGTCGTCGATGACTTTGCCGATCGTGGGCGCTTCGTTGTAGCAGGGGATGATGACGGCGATGGATTCAGAATTCACTCAATGCTCCTTATACGTTCAATCCTTGAAAGTATAGCCGTTTGGGCTTGGCATCCTAAGATGTGGGTTAGTTCTCCAGTTTTGTTGCGCGAATCGTTTGCATGGCCGTCGGGTCTATACTGTTCGTTTGTCAACGATTACGAGTAAAGGAGTTGCATCCGTGTCGGATCAGACAAAGCAACAAGAAACTCGCAGTCTGCCTGCGACGTTTGCTAAGAACGAATTTGAGAAGGACGCGTTTATCCTTCGTCAGCTGGTTACCAAGGATTTTAAGATCAAGTATCGCCGTAGCGTTCTGGGCGTCGCATGGTCGGTGCTCAACCCGCTGCTGATGATGATCGTCATGGCCATCGTGTTCTCGACGATTTTTGGCCAGGGTCGCAATGGCTCAATGACGCCCGAGATGTACCCGCTGTACTTGATCGTGGGTAACATTACCTTTGCCGTCATGTCCGAGTCTACGAACCAGGCCCTGACGTCGATCGTGGGCGCTGCCCCTCTGCTCAAGAAGGTTAAGGTGCACCGCTGGGTCTTCCCGGTGCAGAAGGTGCTCTTCTCGCTGGTCAACTTTGCCTTCTCGCTGGTCGCCGTCGCCATCGTCATGCTGTGGTTCCGCGTTATGCCTTCTTGGCAACTGATTCTGTTGCCGGTTTGCCTGCTGCTGCTTATGTGCTTCTGCATGGGCCTGGGCATGATGCTCTCTGCCCTTACGGTCTTCTTCCGCGACGTTATGCATCTGTGGAGCGTCGTCATTACGGCGTGGACTTACATTACGCCCATCTTCTGGACGACTGACTATATTGCGCAAATGCCGCATCTCGTGCGTATCTTGATGTATGCGAACCCCATGTTCAACTACCTGCAGTTTATGCGCGATATCTTCCTGTTCCAGACTACGCCCTCGCTTATGACGTTTGGTATGTGCGTTGCCTGGGCGGTTCTTGCGCTTATTATTGGCTATACCGTGTTCCATAAGTCCGAGCGCAAGTTCATCCTCTACATCTAAGGAGTGCTGTGATGACTGAATCTGTTGTTGATTACAGCGAGCAGCCTCTGGCTGTCGAGGTCGACGACGTCACCATGATCTTTAACATGGCGTCCGAGTCGCTGACCAACCTCAAGGAGTACTTCATTAAGCTTGCCAAGCATGAGTTGTTCTTTGAGGAGTTTAGGGCGCTTAAGCATATCTCGTTTGATATTCATCGTGGCGAGGTCGTGGGTCTGGTCGGCACCAATGGCTCCGGCAAGTCTACGATGCTCAAGATTATCGCTGGCGTGCTTGAGCCAAGCGAGGGCAGCGTTAAGGTGCACGGTAACATCGCGCCGCTGATTGAGCTTGGTGCTGGTTTTGACCCCGAGCTGACCGCCCGCGAGAACATCTATCTGAACGGCGCCCTGCTCGGCTATACCAAGGAGTTCATCGATGCCAACTTTGACGGCATTATCGAATTCGCTGAGCTGCAGAACTTTGTCGATATGCCGCTTAAGAACTTCTCCTCGGGCATGGTGGCGCGTATCGCCTTTGCAATCGCGACGATTACCGAGCCCGATATTCTGATCGTTGACGAGACGTTGTCCGTCGGTGATGTGTTCTTCCAGCAGAAGTGCGAGGACCGTATCCAGCACTTTATCCAGAGCGGCGACGTGACGGTTCTGTTCGTTTCGCACTCTATGGAGCAGGTTGAGCGCATCTGCCAGCGTGCCGTTTGGATTGAGAAGGGTGACCTTCGCATGGACGGCCCGGTTGATGAGGTCTGCAAGGCGTATCGCGAGCAGTTCAACTAGGTTATAATTACTTGCGCCTGACAGGCTTGCGCTTGCTTGGGCGTGCGGCTATTTGCTCCATTAGCTCAGTTGGATAGAGCAGGGGACTTCTAATCCCAAGGTCGACGGTTCGAATCCGCCATGGAGCACCATCGTTTATTAAGCCCAGACCGCTTGGTGGTCTGGGCTTTTTTCATCTTGTGTGCTGCTGGAGCCGAGCGCGAGCAAGCCGCTGCTGTTTGTTGGGGTTGGCATTTTACTTTTCGAGATGCTCTTTCAGCAGCTCCAACGCGTGGGCGTAGCCTTGGAGGCCCTCTCCGGTGATGGTGGCGAAGCAGGCCAGACGGGCGTAGCTCACCTGGCGGAAGTCTTCGCGGGTCTCGACTGCGCTAATGTGGACCTCCACAGCCGGGATGGCGACGGCTTTGAGCGCGTCCAGGATGGCCACGCTTGTGTGCGTGTAGGCGGCCGGGTTGATGACGATGCCGTCGACCTTTCCGTAAGCCTCCTGGATCTTGTCGACGATGCTGCCCTCGTGGTTAGACTGGAAGACCTCGACCTCGTCGAAGCCCTGTGCGGCACCCGCTTCCTGGCAGATCTGCACTAAGCGATCGTAGTTGTCGCTGCCGTAGATGCCTGGCTCGCGAATGC
>USBA01000169.1 GCA_900552735.1 uncultured Collinsella sp.
CGCCGCCGGCCCCCCCCGCCCCCCCCCCCCCCCCCCCCCCCCCCCCCCCCCCCCCCCCCCCCCCCCCCGGGCCGGAGGGACTACGGACGCTACGGGTTCTTGACACCCATCGCGCGCATGGCGTTCAGGATGGCGATGATCGCCACACCCACGTCGCCAAAGACGGCGAGCCACATATTGGCGATGCCCAGCGCCGCGAGCACCAGAATCAGCAACTTAATGCCCAGCGCAAAGATGATGTTCTGCCAAACAATCGTCATGGTCTTGCGCGCCACGCGGATCGCGCGGGAGATGTTGGACGGTTTATCGTCCATGAGCACGACGTCGGCAGCCTCAATTGCGGCGTCCGAGCCCATGGCGCCCATGGCAATGCCAACGTCTGCGCGGGTGAGCACGGGTGCGTCGTTGATGCCGTCACCGACAAAGGCGAGCTTGCTCTTGCCGCTCTCGGTTGCAAGCAGCGCCTCGACGCGCTCGACCTTATCGCCTGGCATGAGCTGCGCGTGAAACTCGTCGAGCCCCAGCTGCTTGGCCACAGACGCCGCAACCTCCTCGCGGTCGCCCGTGAGCATGACGGTGCGTTTGACGCCGGCAGCGTGCAAGTCGCGAATCGCCTGCTCGGCATCGGTCTTTATGGTGTCGGCAATTACGATATGGCCGGCGTACGTGTCATCGACCAGTACATGGAGGATCGTACCGACGACCTCGCAATTGGGGGCTTCGATACCGGCTGCAGCAAGCATCTTGGCGTTGCCGACGACGACGCGCTTGCCGTCGATGGTTGCCGTGAAACCGTGACCCGCGACATTGGCGGAGTCGCTCACGCGATTCTGGTCGAGCTCACCCTGGTAGGCGGCACGTATGGACCGTGCGATGGGGTGGTCGGAGAACGACTCGGCGAGGGCTGCGACCTCAAGCAGCGATTGCTCGGTATAGCCTGTCTCGGGGTGTACCGCTACGACCGAAAACGTGCCGTTGGTGAGCGTGCCGGTCTTGTCAAAGACGACGGTGTCCACATCGGCGAGCGTCTCGAGGTAGTTGGAGCCCTTGATGAGGACACCCAGCTTGGATGCGCCGCCGATGCCGCCAAAGAAACTGAGCGGGACGCTGATCACGAGCGCGCACGGGCAGCTGACGACCAGGAAGGTCAGGCCGCGCAGGATCCAGTCGGACCAGGCGCCGGTGACCAAGCCGCCGCCGAGCGCGAGTACCGCGGCCGCGCCGGTGACGGCGGGCGTGTAGACGCGGGCGAAGCGCGTGATGAAGTTCTCGGTACGCGCCTTCTTTTCGCTGGCGTTTTCCACGAGCTCCAGGACGCGCGCGACGGTGGACTCGCCAAATGGCTTGGTGGTGCGCACGTGGATGAGACCCGTCATGTTGATGCAGCCGCTGATGATATCGTTTCCGGTTTTGGCCGGGCGGGGGATCGATTCGCCGGTAAGGGCGGCGGTGTCGAGTTGCGTCTCGCCCTCGATGATGACGCCATCGATGGGCACGCGCTCGCCGGGCTTAATGACGATGACGGTGCCGACGGCGATGTCATCGGGGAAGACCTGCTCGAGCGTGCCGTCGGCTTGCTCAACGTTGGCATAATCGGGCGCGATGTCCATCATGGCACTGATCGATTTGCGGCTCTTGCCCACGGCGTAGGCCTGGAACAGCTCGCCGACCTGGTAGAACAGCATGACGGCGGCGCCTTCGGCCATGTGCGGGTCGGTGTCGGGGAAGAGCACCATGGCAAATGCGCCGATGGTCGCGACTGCCATGAGGAAGCTTTCGTCGAAGGCCTTGCCGCGGCGGATGTTGCTGAACGCCTTCTGGAGCACGTCGTAGCCGGCAATTAGGAACGGCACCAGGAACAGCACGAAGCTGGCGTAGATGTCACCCGGGGTGCCGAATGCAGCGGTAAGGGTACCGAGCTCGTCGAGGGCGTAGACCACCGCAAAAATGCCCAGTGCTACCAGGATACGATTGCGCTTATGCTCAAGGGACTCTTTCTTCTTGCGCTTCTTCTTATTCTTTGTGGGATCGGCGGCTGCCATGATTCAAACCTCCCATTTGAATGTATGAACACTCGCTCATATAATTTCGCGAGCAAAGGCCGCGGCAAGCGCGGCCTTGCAGGTTGGCGTAAATCTGGGCTAGAGAATGATCTCGCAGTCCGGCTCGGCGTCGGCGGTAAACTCCACGACGCGGTCCAGAACCTCGTCGAACTCGGCGTCGTCGGCCTCGAGCGTCAACTTCTGGGTCATAAAGTTGACCGAAACGGACTTGACGCCTTTGAGCTTGGCCAGCTCGTCCTGAAGCTCACGCGCACAGTTGGCGCAGTCGATCTCGTCGAGCTTGAACTGCTTTTTCATGGTGGGTTCCTTTCCCCGTTTTTGCGGCTTGGGTGCAGGCCGCGCTGGTACCGTGGTTGGTCGCTATTCGCAGATGTGGCTCATGCCCTGGTTGAGCATGGTATAGACATGATCATCGGCGAGCGAGTAGAGGATGTTGCGGCCGTCGCGCCGGAATTTGACCAGGTGTGACTGCTTGAGCGTGCGCAGCTGGTGTGACACCGCAGACTGCGAGGTCGCGGTCGCCTCGGCGATGTCTGCCACGCAGAGCTCGCGGCCCATGAGGGCGTAGAGGATCTTGATACGCGTGGTGTCGCTGAAAACTTTGAACAGGTCGGCGAGGTCGTACAGCAGTTCCTCGTCGGGAAGGTCCTCGGGCGAGCAGGTGGTGGGGACGTCGGGCACGATGGCGGTGTCGATGCTGGACTTCATTTCATCAGCGGGATCGCGCATTGCAATATCCTTTCATATGAACATGCGCTCATATAACTTACTTTCGAGTATATGAGCGCATGTTCCTATGTCAATATAATTCGCGAAATATTTTGCTATCGAATGGTCCTAGAGGCGGCTAAGGGCATTGGTTGGTGCTGATAAGGCCGCCGATGTCAACGTGGGTACCCTAGCGACGTGCAAAAACGGGCCGATATCCACTTGGATATCGGCCCGCATTGCATCGCTTGAGAGGGGTGCCTCGGCGTATCGTTTTTGCACGGGGTGCTATGGCCCGGCAAGTATTACTCGCGGATGGCACCTCTGCCTGGCAACCTACTTGGCAAACAGGTTCTTGAGGTTGAACTCGGCCTGCACCGTGCGGAGCATGAGGTCGGTGTCGTCGAGGCCCAGGTGCTGCTCGTTGGCGTCGGCGGCGAGGGTGCCACGGCGGCGCGCCCAGTTCTCGAGCGCGGCAGGTGCGGACTCGCGGGGGAGCGAGCGGACGTCGGCATCCAGGCTGCGGCAGATCTGGCGCGAGTCGATGACGATAATCTTACCCGCACGGCGTGCCTCGGCGTAACCGTCCAGGTGGATCTTGAACCAGCTGTCCTCAAAGGCGGCGTTGTGCGCCATGTACGGGTACTTCTTCATGAGCTTGAGCAGCTGCTTCTGCAGTTCCTTGTTCTCGCGGAACGGCTTTTTGCCGTCGATGTCGTCCCAGGTAATGTGGTGGATATTCGACAGCGGCACATCCTCGCCGCGGTAGATGTCGGGTAGACCGCAGTAGTGTGCCTCGGCGTCATGCGGGATGGCGTCGCTGGTGAGCTCCATGATCTCCCAGCCCACGTTGATGATATAACCACGCTCAGGCGCACGGCCGGTGGTCTCGATGTCGATACCGAGCACGGTGCCCTGGATGGGCTTGCGGGCGTAGGCCACGCCGAGCGCGTCGCGGTCGCCACGGATCTCGCGCATGACCGACGCGGCGGTGCGCTTTTGCATCTTACCGATGGCGGCGCAGGTGTCGGCATCGGACAGGCCGCGCGAAAGCGTCGCGGGCGTCACGTTGCGCAGGCGCGCCTCGCCAATCTGGTCGCACAGGTCGCGGTTGCGGTCAGCCAGGTCGCGCACGGTGGCAAAGTCGAAGCTGGGGTCGCCCTCGGCGGTAAAGTACTCAGTTTCGAGCACCTTAAGGGCCTCCTCGCCCTTCTGGCGCTCGGACTCCATGGCACCGTGATCGCCATAGATAAACATGGGGATAAACGGCTGACGCTCGTATTCGAGTGCTTGCGAAACGTTCATAGGCTGCTCCTTGGACGGGCCGCGTCGCGCGGCTCGGGGTTACTGAGTTGTGGCGAGATGATAGTTTACCATGGGCAACTACTGGCATCGCGCCTAGGACAATTA
>USBA01000170.1 GCA_900552735.1 uncultured Collinsella sp.
TTCCGAGAAGACTGAGTCCGATAAGGGTACTAGCTCTGAGGAAAAGGGCGAGAAGTCCGCTCAGAAGAAGGACGAGGAAAAGAGCAAAACCGACGACGGAAAGCAGCAGGGCGAGGACGGCGGTAAGGGCAACGCCGACAACCAGAACCAGGAGCAAAATGACTCCAATACGGTGACCACCACGACGACTACCACCACTAAGACCTCGGGCGGCATCATGCCCAAGACGGGCGACCTCATCGTGATGGCTAGCCTTGCCAGTGCAAGCTTGGCCACGCTGGGTGCCACGTCTATTGTGAGCGGTAAACATAAACTCGATCAGGAGAGTAAGGCTGCAGGGGAGGACGGTTCTGAGGAGTAGCCTCTCGGCTGTCAGATAGCTAAAGAGTTGGGACGGGGTCCGGTGCTGCTGCATCGGACCCTGTTTTGTTGTGCAACGATTAGTTATGCCCCCTCACACCCCATGTTGCTACCGTTGCCCGATCTGTTTGCGTACCGACATTAGTACGCGCGAGGCGGTCATTACAATTGGCATCGTGCTGCGATTTAGGGGGAACGTTTTGGTGTCTGAACAGGCAAATAATGGTTGTGCTGCCGACTTTGGTGAGCGTCTGATTGGCTGTGCCGACGATGCGGTTTTGCCCATTGGCATGTACGACTATATGGAGGCTCTTGGTTGCTGCACGCTGGTCGACAAGACTATGTTTATTGCCGATGTGCTGGATTGCGACGCGTCTGTTATGGTGTGCTGCCGACCCGAGGGTTTTGGCAAGAGCATGAACTTGTCGATGCTCAAGGCTTTTCTGGAGCGTCCCACAGTCGGTCGCGCCGGTCGGAGCTTATTTGCCGATACTTTGATTTGGGATGCGGATGGCGGGCGCTATCGGAACGAGTATGCGTGCTATCCAGTGATATCGCTGGACATTTCTGGCGCTGCGAGGCGTGGTGCTTCTGTTGTCGGCGTCGTGCGTGATGCTCTTTCGAGCGAATGCGCTCGCTTGATGCCACTCTTGGAAGCCCCGGATTTGGCTCGAGACAAGGTACGTCACATCGAACGCGTTACGCGTGGCGTAGCGAGCGCAGACGAGGTTGACTCGGTGCTTGGTGTGCTCATTGAACTGCTGGAGATGGCCTGCGATGAGCGGGTTGTATTGCTCGTTGATGGGTACGACGCGGCGTGGTCGCGCCGTGTGTACGCGAGGGACGCTTCCGACGCCGATCCGGCAGGGCTATTCGATCGCGTGCTGTTCGACGCCATTGCCGCTGCGGGCAATTCGCTCCGCTTGGCTTGTCTGATGGGGGAGCGTCCCGGTCCTGCCGAAGCGGCACTTTCTTCGCGCAGCTGCTCGTATTGTCTGTCGGCGCCGCTGTCTACGTGGTGCGACCGTTGGTTCGGCTTTTCGGATACCGAGGTCGAGACTCTACTGAACCATGCTGGACGCGAGGAATACCTGGATGATGCGCGTGAATGGTTCGAGGGATATCGGTTTGGCGGGGCCTATTGCTCAAGTCCAGCGCGTGTGATCGGTTTTCTGGACCGAGGCTGCACGGCGCCCGTGCGTGCCGATCTGTATGGGTATGCCGATTGCCTGAGTAGGGTAGTTGCCGGGTGGAATCTCGACCGCCTTTCGGCTCTGTTCGATTTGCTCGAGGCCCATGGATGCGTTGAAGCCCCGTTTTGTTTGGGCGCTACGGGGCCGGAGGCCTCGTCTGATGATGGTCTGTGGACGGCGCTGTATCTGTCCGGTTTCTTGACGACGGATATGATTGAGGAGCCGGAGCATGGTGGTCGTCTCCGTGCTCTGCGGTTGCCCAATAATGAGCTTCGCCAGGCCTTGCGTCTGGTGATTATTGAGTGGTTCGAGTGTGCTGCCGATGACGTTCGAGACATCGATACGTTTCGCGACGGGTTGTGCCGTGGGGACGAGGATGCGGTGAGACAGGCGCTAGATCGCATCCTGGGAGATGCGGGAATCGGTGCGACCGACCTAGATGCACCGCTGCCATATAACCTGCTCTTGCAGGGACTCTGCTTTGGCTTGCCGGGCTATGCCAATCCTGTCTCGAGGCGAAAGTGCGGCACGGATCGCTGTGACATCCAGGTTTTTCCTACGGGCTCTGTGTTCGACGTGGCAGACACTATCGGCATGCTCGACGAGCGCCCGCTGATATCGATTAACATGATGTATGACCCCGGTGTGGACGCGCTGGGCCTGGAGCTGCTGGCCGTTCAGGCGCTGCTCGACATAGAGCGCACCGGCATCGACAAGATTCGCGTGCCGCGACCCGGTGTGGGCCGCATGCGCTGGGGATTCGGGTTTGACGGGCAGCATGTGGCAGCGGTGTGCCAGCGGCTGTAGGGGCAGGCGATACTGCGGATGTGCCCGCTACTCCGCGTCCTTCATGGGCGGCATGGGCTTCCAGTCGGGATCCTTGATGATCTTGCGGGCGTCTTTCATGCCGCGGCGCAGCGCCGGAATGCCGGTCTTAAAGCACTTGTCGACCGCAGCCAGACGAATGAACTCCTTGCAGAAGGTCGCGGCGTTGCCCAAGCGGAACAAGATGGGGTGGTAGTCGCCGTAAATCTGCATGTAGCGCGCCAAAAAGCCGCGATTGCGCATGATGTAGTAGCGGTTGGTGTCGCTCGTGGAGTTGAGCTGGCGTTTGCCGGCGATATCCCAGTTAGAGACGGCGCGGGCGCGCTTGAGCACCACGTCGGCAACTACGGCAGCTGGGAAGTGCTGGCTGGCAACGTAGCCGTAGCAGGCATCGTCGCCGTAGATGAAAAAGCGCGCATCGGGCAGGCCAATCTTGTCGACTACGCGGCGCGAGAACAGGCCGCCTTCAAAGCACAGCTGGTTCATGGCGCGGTAGCCCTCGGGGCCCAGGTCCCACTTGGCGATGGGGTTGGGGATGCCAAGCGAAAGGATAAGCTGGTACTGCCAAAAGAAGGCGCCACCGTCGAAGTCCAGGCGCGAACCCTGGATGACGTCGTAGCGGTCCGTCCACTTGGCTAGGCGCTCAATGCCCTCGGGGATGACGAGCACGTCGTCGTCCATGACCCAAAACCACCGGGCGCCCAGGTCATAGGCGCATTTGGTGCCAGCAGAAAAGCCGCCCGCGCCGCCGCCGTTTTCGAGTTGCGGGGCGTAGATGACGCGGTCGGTGCCGCCCTTTGCATCGGGCTGATCAGTGTCGATGCCCCACAGGTTGGCGAGGCGCTCGTTGAATGCGGCGCACATGGCTTCGGTTTCGCGCGAATTTTCATTGTCGACGATCACGATGCGCCAAGGCGTTGCCGTGAGCTCGGTCATGGAGTCGAACAGGTTGGCCAGAAGCTCCTGGCGTTTGTAAGTGACGACGACGATGACGAGCTTGTCGATGGGAGCGGGGAGGGTGGAAGTCATGAACGAGAATATCCTTTCGCGTGGGCAGTACATCGGCCCTGCGGAATAAACAACGTGTCCCATGGGACACGACTATTGTAAGCGTAGGCGGGCGCCCGCGAGTAATGTTCCGCTAATCACCAAGAACGTTTGCTGCAAGCCTGGTTGACGTGTGGCGAGATTTCAAGCGCGCATTGTGGTATTACATGGATACCGATTCCTGTGGACGCGATCTTTCTGTTTGGATGCCCTGTGAATAAAACTCGTTTAGCTTCCTTTGCCGATAGCCTTCCCGTCAAGGTCATGTTGCTGTTTTTGGTTCTTCAGGTCGTATTTGTCCTGAGCAATACCGCGGCGAATTGCCTGCCGAGGCCCGTTATCGAGTCACATGCGCAGGATTCGGAGTCCTCTGCCCTGTTGTCTGACATGTATGTCTACGACCACCGTGTTGCAGCTGGTCCTGTTTGCTTTGATAACAATCGCTTTATCATAGAAGTCGCACAGCAAAAGGACCAAGGTTCTCCGTTTAAGACGATGACTGTTGCCGAGATTGATGACGTTACGAAAGCCGGCGGGATTACGCATCAGCAGTACTACCGGTATTGGCATGGATGGCAGCTACTTACGAATGTCTGCCTGTTTATTGGTGGTATCGACGTTGTCGTGGTGCCTGCGGCCGCTCTGGCGATTGCCGGCTCAGCTTGCGCTTACGTTGCCTTTCGGAAGCGATTTTCAAAGCCATTGACGTTGGGGTTTCTTGC
>USBA01000171.1 GCA_900552735.1 uncultured Collinsella sp.
GGCGCCACCATGATTTTCGCGCCAATCTACTACACGCCGGCGTCCGTCCTGCTCAAGAACGCCAAGGACATGGGCTACGACGTCAAGATGATGGGCTGCGACGGCATGGACGGCATCCTGGGCGTTGAGGGCTTCGATACCTCTCTTGCCGAGGGTCTGCTGCTCATGACCCCGTTCTCCGCCGACGACGAGAAGAACGCCGACTTCGTCAACGCTTACAAGGATAAGTACGGCGATACCCCCGACCAGTTTGCCGCCGACGCCTACGACGGCGTGCACGCGGTGGCCGAGGCCCTCAAGGAGGCCGGTCTTGGTGTCGACGCCGACCCGACCGAGGCCGCCGAGAAGCTGTCCAAGGCTATGCTCAAGATTACCGTTGACGGTCTGACCGGCAAGCTCACCTGGAACGATAAGGGCCAGGTCCAGAAGGAGCCCACGGCGTACGTCATCACCGACGGCAAGTACGTACAGGCCTAATTGGCCGCCTTACATAGAGCGGTTTTGATCCCAAGCAGGGGAGGTTTTGGCCTTCCCTGCTTGCTTGGTATCTAGGGACGATGTAACGTCCCTGTTTCATACATCAACTGGAAACCTATTCGAAAGGGGGATGTGGAACATGACGGTCTTTATCCAATACCTGGTCAACGGCCTGTCCATGGGCAGCGTCTACGCCATCATCGCGTTGGGCTACACCATGGTCTACGGTATCGCCAAGATGCTGAACTTCGCCCACGGCGACGTCATCATGGTCGGTGCCTATGTCTCGTTCTGCGCCACGTCGTATCTCGGCCTCCCGGGCTGGGTATCTGTAATTCTTTCTTGTGTGGTCTGCACGGTTCTCGGCGTTCTCATCGAGGGTCTGGCCTATAAGCCGCTGCGCCAAGCAGGCCCGCTGGCCGTTCTGATCACGGCTATCGGCGTGTCTTACTTCCTGCAGAACGCCGCGCAGCTTCTGTGGGGCGCCACGCCCAAGAACTTCACTTCGCTCGTCACCTTCCAGGTGCCGGAGTTCTTGGCCAAGTTCAACGTAAGCGCCGTCTCGCTCGTCACCATCGTCGCCTGCCTGGTTATCATGGCCGGCCTGATGTTCTTTACAGGTAAGACCAAGATGGGCAAGGCCATGCGCGCCGTGTCCGAGGACAAGGCCGCCGCTCAGCTCATGGGCATCAACGTTAACCGCACCATCTCGATGACGTTTGCCATCGGCTCGGCGCTTGCCGCCATCGCCGGCGTGCTCCTGTGCTCCTACTCGCCGGTGCTGCAGCCCACGACGGGTGCCATGCCTGGCATCAAGGCCTTCGACGCCGCCGTCTTCGGCGGCATCGGCTCCATCCCCGGTGCCTTTGTCGGTGGCATTCTCATCGGCATCATCGAGGCGATGGCGCAGGCTTACATTTCCACGAGCCTTGCCAACTCCATCGTCTTTGGTGTTTTGATCATCGTCCTGCTCGTCAAGCCTGCCGGCCTCTTGGGCAAGTACGTCCCCGAGAAGGTGTAGGTGAGCGTTATGAAGTTTCTTAAAGACAAGCAGACGCGTCACGACTTTGTCACGTACGCCATGTGCATCGTGGCCTTCGCCATCGTGTTCTTTATGCAGTCTAACCACATGATTCCGCGCATGATCGCCGGTCAGCTGGTTCCCATCACGGCCTATATCGTCATGGCCATTTCCCTTAACCTCGTCGTCGGCATCGCGGGCGACTTGTCGCTGGGCCACGCAGGCTTTATGAGTGTCGGCGCCTATACGGGAATCGTCACCGCCGTCGCGCTGGAGAGCGCCGTTCCGTCCGATCCGATGCGTCTGATCATCAGCATTGTGGTCGGCGCTATCGCCGCTGCCATCTTGGGCTTCTTGATTGGTATCCCGGTCCTGCGCCTGAGCGGCGACTATCTGGCCATCGTGACCCTGGCTTTTGGCGAGATCATCAAAGAGATCGTCACCTGCCTTATCGTGGGAGTCGACTCCCGCGGCCTGCACGTGATCTTTAACATCACGGGCAACTCCACGATCGACGACCTGCACCTGCTCGAGGACGGAACCGCCATCATCAAGGGCGCCCAGGGCGCCTCGGGCGTGTCGACGTACTCGACCTTCCTCGCCGGTGCCATCCTGGTCATGGTCGCACTCGTGATCGTGCTCAACCTGGTCCGCAGCCGTACCGGCCGTGCCATTATGGCCGTGCGCGATAACAAGATTGCAGCCGAGTCCGTAGGCATCTCCGTCACGGAGTACCGCATGATCGCCTTCGTGGTTTCCGCTGCCCTCGCCGGTGCTGCCGGAGCTCTCTTCGGCGGTAACTTCTCGCAGCTCTCCGCTACCAAGTTCGACTTCAACGCGTCCATTCTCATCCTGGTGTTCGTGGTCCTGGGCGGTCTGGGCAATATGCGCGGCTCCGTCATCGCGGCGGCGTTGCTCACGGTGCTTCCCGAGCTGCTTCGTCAGTTCTCGGACTACCGCATGCTCATCTACGCCATCGTGCTGATCCTGGTCATGATTTTTACCAACAACCCGCAGCTCAAGGCGTTCTTCGGTCGCGTCAAGGACCGCTTTGCTTCCAAGAAGGAGGTGGCAGCCGATGCCCAGTAAATTTGAGTTCAAGAAGGGCAAGATGGTCCCGTATCCTTCTGGCGCCATCGTTCCCGATCGTGACCTGGGCGAGCGCCCTGCACTCGAGTGCATCCACCTGGGCATTGAGTTCGGTGGCCTTAAGGCAGTCGACGACTTTAGCCTGACTATCGGTAAGACCGAGATCGCCGGTCTCATCGGCCCCAATGGCGCCGGTAAGACCACGGTCTTCAACCTGCTCACCAAGGTGTACCAGCCCACGCATGGCACCATCCTGCTCGATGGCGAGGACACCTCGGGCAAGTCGGTCTACCAGGTCAACCGCATGGGTATTGCCCGTACCTTCCAGAACATTCGCCTATTCAACACCATGACGGTGGAGGATAACGTCAAGGTCGGCCTGCATAACCAGGAGCGTTACTCCGGCTTTGAGGGCGTGCTGCGCCTGCCGACGTATTGGAAGCACGAGAAGGCCGCCCACGAGCGCGCCATGGAGCTGCTGTCCATCTTTGACATGGAGCACCTGGCAAATGAGCAGGCCGGCTCGCTGCCCTACGGCGCCCAGCGTCGTCTGGAGATTGTCCGCGCCCTTGCGACCAACCCCAAGTTGCTGCTGCTCGACGAGCCTGCCGCCGGTATGAACCCGTCCGAGACCGCGGAGCTCATGGAGAACATCGTCAAGATCCGCGACACCTTCGGCATCGCCATCATGCTCATCGAGCACGATATGTCTCTCGTCATGAACATCTGCGAGGGCATCTGCGTGCTCAACTTTGGTAAGGTCATCGCCAAGGGCACGGCAGAGGAAATCCAGAACAACGACGCTGTTATTGAGGCATATCTGGGCAAGCAGGATAAGGGGGAGAACTAAATGGCAGAGCCGATGCTTTCCGTCTACAACATCAACGTCTGGTACGGCGCCATCCACGCCATTAAGGACATCTCCTTTAACGTTAACGAGGGCGAGATCGTGGCCTTGATTGGTGCCAACGGTGCCGGCAAGTCCACAACGCTCAAGACCGTCTCGGGCCTGCTGCGTTCCAAGACCGGTTCCATCAAGTTTATGGGCGAGGACATTACTCATACGCCCGCTGATAAGCTGGTTGGTAAGGGCCTGGCTCAGGTTCCCGAGGGTCGTCGCGCCTTTTTGCAGATGACGGTCGAGGAGAACCTGGAGATGGGTGCCTATACGCAGCCCAAGTCCACGGTGGCTCCGGGCCTGGAGCGCGTCTACGAGCAGTTCCCGCGCCTGAAGGAACGTCGTCGCCAGGTCGCCGGCACCCTTTCGGGCGGCGAGCAGCAGATGCTCGTTATGGGCCGCGCCCTTATGAGCAACCCCAAGCTGCTCATGCTCGACGAGCCCTCCATGGGCCTGGCACCGATTCTGATCGAGCAGATCTTCCAGATTGTCGAGGACCTGCACAAGGCCGGTACCACGGTGCTTCTGGTCGAGCAAAACGCGCAGATGGCGCTTTCCATCGCCACGCGCGGTTACGTGCTCGAGACTGGCAAGATCACCATGGCCGGCACCGGCCAAGAGCTGCTGCACGACGATAACGTGCGTAAAGCCTACCTGGGCGG
>USBA01000172.1 GCA_900552735.1 uncultured Collinsella sp.
TAATTCCAATCCGCCGATCATCATTCCCTTTAAATCGCTGAGCGGTTTCCAGGAAGTGAGCGGGTTTATGCCCACGTTTGTCTTCAACCGGCGTAATCCTCAGACCAGAAAGATGGAGACGCACACCATCAAGACGATGACCAGGGAGTTTGGGTATGCGCTTAACCGCTATGCTCAGACGCACTTCCATTATTAATTAGGTAAAGGCAGAACACATGGCAGACGATAACCAGCAAGGGGGCATGGCAGCGCAGGAGAGACTTGCGCGCCTCTATAGCTCTCGCGTTGATGACCAACAGGGGGATGCGGTGCCGACTGCGGGGCAGGCGACGGGGGCACGTGTTTCGGCAGGTGCTCCGCAGACACAAGCCTCTTCCGCCCGGGAGCGACTCGATCGCTTACGTGCGCGACGCGCCGGTGTGCCTCTTCCGGGCGATCCGGAGGCGGCTACTCCGGTAAACAATGAGGGCGCGACTCGTCCTCGCTTTAACATCAATCTTTCGCGCATTGTGGACGCGATTCCCACCATTGTTCGGTTTTTCCCACTGCGTATTTTTACGGTTTGGGGACTCTGCTCGGTCTGGTACCGCATGTACTTGAACGTTGGCGGAGACGATGTGCTGCATACGGGGCTTCCGGCACCGGGGTATAGCGCATTCAATCCATTCGCTTTGGGCGCCGTTGTATTCATCGGCCTTCTCGTAGTTGTGACAGAAATAATTGCCGGCCCTTTGAGCTTGATCATTAAGCAACTGATCATCGGCGCCACGTATTTCTTTCGCGGTTCCGCCGCCACCCGCGAGGCCCGCGACCGCGCCCACGCCAACTTCAGCCTGCGCCGGCTCGTCACCGAGACGGTCCGCGGCTACCACAGCGGCTACTCGGTCTTCGGCTCCATGGCCCGCGCCGCCCGCGGCGCCCGCAACAGCGCCTCCACGCTCGACTACGGCGTCGGGGCCTTCACGGGGGAGGATCCCAACGCTCCCGTCTACGACGACGGCCTGGGCGACCGCCCCTCGCGTATGGAGCTCACCGACGACGCGGCGTCGAGGATCTGGGACCTGTACTACCCGGCCTACGGCGCCGAGGGCCCCATGTCCAACCTGCACGAGGCGCTCGCCGCGGGCGACCCGCAGGACTACACGGCCCTGATGAGCCTCGCCCTCAGCGTGGCGGAGTGGTGCGAGCAAAACGGCACGCCCGACACCCACGGCTGGTTCGACGACCCCGCCTACCCGGGCGACTACGTCGACGCCGGCACGTTCTACCTCATGGCGTACTCGTTCTGGGAGCGGGCGGCCGAGGCGCGGCGCGTGGGGCCGATCGAGCCGCTCGCGGACGACATGAGCCGCTTCATCCTGCGCCACCTGAGCGACTGGTCGCGCGAGAACGCCCACGCCTACCGCTGGCGCGGCGACTGGCGCGACGCTGACTACTTCGACAAGGACCGCCTGTAGGCGCCGGAAGGGGAAACACGGATGGCAATTAATCAGAACGAGTCTGGCCGCGGGGGCGCCGGGTCCAACGGATCGTATATTAACGATATCGTGAATCGCTTGGGCGGTCCGCGCGTAGTGGTTGTCCTTGCCGTAGTGGTAATCATTGCCATTGTGGCGGTCACGTCCATCACAAGCGGCATTTCCGACACCAATCGGCAGACCGAGCAGCGCGCCGAGGCCAAACAACAGCAAGAAGACGAGGCGGCGCGCGCTCAGCGTAAAAAGGAAAAAGAGGAGCGCCACCAGGAAGAAGCGAAAAAGGCCACAGCGCTCACGCTCGATGAAATTACGGACGAGGCACTGCGCTCGGACTTAGCGCTCGATGCAGATGAGGATGGTAATATTTCGCAAGAGACTGCGGATGAAACTAGCTCAATCGACGTCGAGTCGTTTGATTCGCTTCCGCTGTTGGCCAACTTCCACAACATCACGACGTTTGGCATCGGCGACTACGACAGCGAAAGCTACGACATAAGCTCCATTAGCAATATCACTCATCTGTCCATTGGCGACTGCTCGGTGCCTCAGGTTGATCTCACACGTTTTCCTCAGCTACAGCGCGTTACCATAAACAGGCTCGAGAGCCCCGTCGATACCTTGAATGCCAAAAACATGTCCTCGTTGACGAACGTCCAGATCGAAGGCCTTGATGGCAGTATTGGGACGCTTGACCTGTCGGGTGATGTGAACCTCAAGGTCCTGAAGATCGGTTGCAGAGTCGATACACTCAATCTGTGCGGGGCAGGCAGGGAAGATGCCTTCCATTTCACTTTTACACCCAATTGTGTTGGCAAGATCTTGTACGACAGCGACACGAGCAGCAGCCTGGTCGAGTATTTGCAAAAAATGAGCAGTGACTACGGCTACACCATGGAGCAGCAGTAGCGATGCGCTCAAGTGAGGAGAAGCGATATGGCGAATTTTAAGCCCGACATGTCTTGGCGGGATAACGAACGGGTTCAGCGTGTGACCGAGCAGCCTACGGGCGGGGCTAATGAGCCGGCTGCCGAGACGCCGGATGTGCGGGTGAATATGCGTCCGAACGGGCAGGCAACCGAACAGTCTGCTGGGCAGGCGCAGCAGACGCCGGGGCGTTCGACAAGTCGGATCCCTCGCCCTGCCAGGCAGCCGAATGGACAGGCGGCTGAACGTGCAAATGAAGCCGTTTCTCGCTTGGGCGGCGTTCGCGCCCTGGTAGTGCTTGCGGCGGTTGTGGTCATAGGCGCGGTTGCTGCCTTTGCCGTGATTGGCGGCGTCGGTGACGTGCAAGGCGCCGGAGAAGCCTCGTCGAGCGCCTCTAAAGAGTCGAGCTCAACTGACGCCTCTGGCTCCGAGACCAAGAAAGAAAAAGGTCTCGTCGATGTTGATGCGATCACGGATGATACCCTGCACGGGCTGCTTGCCGACTACGATAACGATGACGATGGCCAGCTGACCGCCAAGGAGACCCAGCGCATCACAGAGCTGGTCGTGAGTGACGAGGTGACGGACTTCACGCCCATTAGCAAGCTGGACAAGCTCGACACGCTCGGCATCAATACCCTGAGCGCCAAGAGTGCAGACTTTAGCGAGCTCGAGGCACTCGAGGTGCTCAAGTTTGGCGACATGACGACCCAGGACCTCGACCTGAGCGTCTGTCCCAAGCTTAATTCCTTTAAGATCGAGGGCCTTAAGGGTGCTGTCAGTTCCATCAACGCCTCGGGTCTTAAGAACCTGATGTTCTTTACCGTTGACCAAGGCCTTCAGGGCGACGTCGAGAAGATTGATCTTTCGAACGATGACATTCTTGGCGCACTCGAGATTACCTGCAACGTCGGTGAGCTCAACCTGTCGGGTTGCAGCCACTCGTTCCCCAAGCTCAACATTGCTGCTGATCACATCGACAAGATCGTGGTCGACAGCAACACCAACGCGGACCTCGTGGCTACCCTGCGTGACCTCTGCGCTCAGAAAGGCTGGACGCTAGAGGAGCGGTAGGATTCTCCAAAGGGATGGACCAGTGCTTGTCGCAAAGCCATAGCTAAATGAAAAGAGGGCTCGGTTTTGAACCGAGCCCCCTTTTTGACGTATTCATTATTTGCTGGACTGATTCTTAAGCAGCTCTCCAAGACGTATGCCGTTCTTGTTTTTCCAATCATATTTGCCATTGCTACTGCGGCCAAATACAAATGCCGATGCAGCTGAGGGGCTGCTGAAAACAAGATCTTTTGTCAGCACATTGTTTTCGTCGATGAAGTTTTGCTCTTGGGCTCGACGTTTGGGAACTGATGCGGGGCAAGTTGCAGTGATATCGGGGCTAATCTCACTTCCTGCTTTGAGGGTATAGCCGATGCCCTCGGAATAAACGCAAGTTGCTGTGACGCCTTTGGAGTGCGCCTTGAGTGTAAGGCCATCGATTTCGCTGAGTACTGCTGTTTCCTCTTCGGCGATATCTTCTGCTGCCTCATATTCGTTTTCATCGTCCATCATGTTGATTTTGCCACTGAGGATGGGTTTGGAGGCATTGAAGATTTTGTCTGCGAGCCAGGTTGCTATGCATGTCTCGACATAAGTGTAGTCGCTGTCGCTTGCCTTTGATAACGTATCTACCAATCTGGGCAAAATA
>USBA01000173.1 GCA_900552735.1 uncultured Collinsella sp.
GATCACCCACGCAACGGGCTCATCGGCAACCGCGGCGAGCGCCTCGTCGATGCTATGCACCACGTCGACGCCCTCGACGGCAAAATCCTCGTCGCGGGTAAGCACGATATTGTGGCGGTTCTTGAGCGGGCGCCCGCCGGGAAAACTCAGCAGCGTCTTGCGCCCCATGATAACCGGGCAACCCTTGGTGCACGCCACAAAATGGCGCATGTCGGCGCGATTGGACACCACCATGTCGCCCTCGCACCCAATGCCCCAGTCGTCACACACGGCGACGATGGCAGATAGCTTACAAGTCATGAGCGCCACCTACACCGCAATGGGAATGTTCTTGACCTGCGGGCCGTGTTCGTAGCCCTCCACGATCAGGTCGTCGGTCGTAAACGCATAGAAATCGTGCACGTCGGGGTTAAGCGTTACCTTGGGCGCCGCAAACTGCGGACGCTCGATAAGTTCACGGACGATATCGACATGACGGTCGTAAATGTGGGCATCGGCAATCACATGCAGCAGCTCACCGGGAATCATATCGACCGACTGCGCGACCATCATCAGCAAGATGGCGTACTGGCACACATTCCAGTTGTTCGCGGCCAAAATGTCCTGACTGCGCTGGTTGAGAATCATATTGAGTGTTGGCTTATCGTCCTGCGGGCGCTGCGTGACGTTATAGGTCACGCTGTACGCGCACGGATACAGGTGCATCTCGGACAGGTCGCTAAACACATACGTGTTGGTCATGATGCGGCGACTGTACGGTGTGTGCTTAAGATCGTACAGCACGCGGTCCATCTGGTCGAAGTCGCCCTCGGCATAATGGCTCTTCTGGCCAATTTGGTACCCGTAGGCCTTGCCGATGGAGCCGGTCTCGTCGGCCCACTCATCCCAAATATGACTGTTGAGGTCATGGACATTATTGGACTTCTTTTGATAGATCCACAGGATCTCGTCCATGGCAGACTTAAGCGCCGTACGGCGTAGAGTGAGCGCGGGGAACTCCTCACGCAGGTCGTAGCGAGCCGTAACGCCAAAATTTTTAATGGTATAGGCAGGGGTGCCGTCCTCCCACACCGGTCGGACCTTTTGACCCTCGGTGGTGGTGCCATGGTCCAGAATATCGCGGCACATGGCTACAAACTGTTGATCAGCTTTGCTCATTGACCCTCCTGTCAGTCGCCTACAAGCGAGATTCATTGTAGCCCAGGCACCCAGTGTCGGATTGGACACTTGGACGGGCACACGCAATGCACGGCAGCATGGCTCGCATTCGAAAGCGGAACACCTTTACCTTTTTCTGACATATGCCAAGAATACCTTGCACGGTTCCGCTCGCTCGCTATTCTATTGTTGACATATGTCAGATTTGGAGAGTGTATGGCAGGAAGACGCGAAAAATTGCGCCGCGTTGGAATCATCCCCGAATATCGCGGCTTTACCCCCGACGGCCTTACCAGCGGAGACGCCATCGACATGACGGTCGACGAGCTCGAAGTCCTGCGGCTATGTGACCTGGAAGGCCTCAATCAAGAGGCCGTCGCCCAGCAAATGGGCGTCGCTCGAGCCACCGTGGCGGCCATCTGCAGCCGCGCGCATCGCAAGGTGGCCGATGCGCTGGTCAACGGACGAGCGCTCGTCATCGAGGGCGGCAATATCGCGTACTCCCCCATCGCCACGACGACGGCCGCATGGCCAGCAAAGGAGGTCGGCACCATGAGGGTGGCAACGACGTACGACAACGGCAACATCTTTATGCACTTTGGCCGCACAGAGCAGTTCAAGATCTACGACATCCAGGACGGCAAGGTGCTCAACGAGCAGGTCGTAGGCACCGGCGGCACCGGTCACGGCGCCTTAGCGGGCCTGCTTGCCAACGGCGGCGTTGACACGCTCATCTGCGGTGGTATCGGCGGCGGCGCCATCAACGCGCTCACCCAGGCCGGCATCACGGTCTATGCAGGCGCCCAGGGCAGCTGCGACGCCTGCGTCGAGGCCCTCATTGCCGGCACGCTCGCTCAGACCGGCGAGGCCACCTGCGACTGCCATGGCCACGACCACGAGCACACCCACGAGCATGGCGAGTCCTGCGGCTGCCACGGCCATCACGAGCACGAGGGCCACGAGGGCTGCGGCTGCCACTAACGGCACGGCACCGCGAGCTCGGGGTGCGACGCTGAACGCAACCCAGCAATCAAAGCCAACAACAAAGGCCACCCGGTAGCTTCCGAGTGGCCTTTGCCATATCAAGCTGGAATTACAGCCCTATTTCTTATTGCGCATCTGCGCTTCCATCTGGCGCAGCAGGTCCATATCGGACTTGGGACCGCCCGTACCCAGGCCGCCCATGCCGCCCAGACCCATGGCATCCAGACCGGGAATATTGGGCATGCGCATCTTTTTACCCTTCTTGCCCTTTTTGCCCTTTTTGCCGCCGGCCTGTGCCTGATTGGCCATCGTGCGCATGCGGCCCATCATCTTATTCATCTCGCCCCACTGCTTCATAAGGCTATTGACCTCGGTGGGGGTCACGCCGGCGCCCTTGGCGATGCGGGCGCGGCGCTGGCCGTTGATGATGGAGGGACGCAGGCGCTCCTCCTTGGTCATCGACATGATGATGGCCTCGTTCTTGTCGAAGATGCCCTCGTCCAGGTTGCCGCCCATCTGGTTGAGCGCGCGCTGGCCACCGGGAAGCATACCCAGAATGCCCTTCATGCCGCCCATCTTCTTGACGGCCTTCATCTGGTCGAGCATATCGTTCATGGTAAAGCCTTCGCGCAGCATGCGCTCGGCGGCCTCGAGCTGCTCGGCATCGGCGGCCTCCTGGGCCTTCTCGATGATGCCGACAACATCGCCCATGCCCAAGATTCGCTTGGCCATACGGTCGGGATAGAACGGCTCCAGCGAATCGGGCTTCTCGCCCATGCTCACGAACTTGATGGGCTTGCCGGTCACCTGGCGCACGGAAAGCGCGCCGCCGCCACGGGCGTCACCGTCGAGCTTGGAGATGATCACGCCGTCAAAGTCGGTGCGCTCGGCAAAGGTCGAGACGACGTTGACGATATCCTGGCCGGTCATGGCATCGACGACCATCAGCACCTGATCGGGCTTGACGGCCTTCTTGATATCCACGGCCTCCTGCATCATCTGCTCGTCGATCTGCAAACGACCGGCGGTATCGACGATGACCACATCGCGCAGGTGGTCGACGGCCTCCTGAATGGCGCCCTTGGCGATATCGACCGGATGCTCGCCGTCACCGCGGAAGACCGGAACGCCGATCTCTCCACCGAGCGTGGCCAGCTGGTCGGCAGCTGCGGGACGGTAGACGTCGCACGCGGCGAGCAGCGGGGAGCGGCCCTGCTTCTTGAGCAGGTAGGCCAGCTTTACGGCCGCCGTAGTCTTGCCGGAGCCCTGCAGGCCCACGAGCATGATGACATTGGGAATGCGGTTGCTAAAGACGAGCTTGCTCTCGGTGGAGCCGAGCATCTCGGTGAGCTCGTCGAGCACGATCTTGACAACGTTTTGCGCCGGCGACAGCGACTCCATGACCTCGGCGGTCATGCAGCGCTCCTTGGTCTTGGCGACGAACTCCTTAACGACCTTGAAGTTGACGTCGGCCTCGAGCAGCGCCATGCGAATGTCGCGCATGGCCGAGGTGATATCGGCCTCGGTCAGCTTACCCTTGCCGCGCAGGCGGTCAAATGTGTCGTTGAGGCGATCGCTCAGGGAATCAAACACTGGTTACTCCTTAGTTGGACTCGCCCACCAGGGCGCGGCAGAAATCTTTGGCATTGAACTCCTGCAGGTCATCGACCTGCTCGCCCACGCCGATGCGCAGGATTGGGAGCTTGAGCTTCTCGGCCACGGCCATGGCGATGCCACCCTTAGCCGTGCCGTCCAGCTTTGTCATGATAATACCGTCCAGGCCAAGCGCCTCGTTAAACTCGAGCGCCTGGTTCAGACCGTTTTGGCCTGTCGCGGCATCGATCACAAGCACAACCGAGACCGGCATGGGACCGGCGGCCATATTGGCGGCGCGCTTACGCGTCACGTTGACCACCTTG
>USBA01000174.1 GCA_900552735.1 uncultured Collinsella sp.
GCGATTGGGCAGTGCGTTGGTCAGGCACGGACGGACCGGCTGCTTCTTACCCTCTGCCAAATACCTAAACGGCGTGACGTAGGCCGTGGCGGCAGCAGTCATGGCACCGGTCGAGCCGGCCGAGAAAAACGCATCCGCATTGCCCTTCTTAATGGCACGGCACGCAAGCACGATCGAGGACTTGCGCCTGGTCATCACGGCGCGGATGGGATCGTCCTCCATGCTGATGACATCGGGGGCCTCCAGAGCCTCCACGCGGGCATGCGCTGCGGCAAAGGAGTTGACGATTTCGGCGGGACCGACGGCCAAGACCTCGATCTCGGGATCTGCCGCAAGCGCAGCCTCGATACCATCGAGGACAACCTGAGGCTTCTCGTCTCCGCCCACAACGTCTACACAAACGCGAACGTTACTCATATACATGCTCCTTATACAAAAATGGCCGACTCATTGAGCCGGCCATTGTGGTTCCATTTGGAACGGCATCGTATCCAGAGTATACAGTTACTCGGTAACGATAACCTCGCGGTCCTTGTAGAAACCGCAGCTGGGGCACACGTGGTGCGGGAGCTTAACAGCGCCGCAACGGGGGCACGTGGACTGAGCCGCAGCCGAGATCTTCATGTTGGCGGAACGACGGGTATGGGTGCGGATACGACCCTGCTTTTGTTTAGGTACGGGCATAGTGACCTTCCTTATGAACTATCCAGTGTGGCGATTACGCGCAAGTAGCTATACTACCACAGTTTTACTCGTCAAGCTTGAGATTCTTCAATGCTGCAAATGGATTTTCCGTGGCAGCGGCCCATTCGGCCTCCGCCTTGGCGGCGCAATCACATTGCTCGACGTTGAGATTGATGCCGCAGGTGGGGCAAAGGCCGCGGCAATCGGGCTTGCACAGGACAACGAACGGCGTGTCCATGACGACCGCGTCGTTGATGGGCTCGCCCAGATCGACAATGCGATCCTCGCCCAGCAACTCGTAGCCGTCTTCGTAGGCCTCGGGGTCCTCGGGCTCGTTAAAGAGGTAGAACTCCTCGATCTCGCCTGCGATATCAAACGATGCGGGCTCCAGGCAGCGATCGCACTCGCCGGTGGCGTGAGCGCGGACCATGCCCGAAAGCAGAACACCGGTACCGGCGTGGGTAAAGACCACGTCGTAGGAAATGCCGTCCTGCAGCTGGTACTCCTTCTCGCCCACCGTGTAGGTGGCGACATCGACCTTGCCGGTCAGCGGATAAGAGTCTCCGGGAAACTCGAGCTGCTCGGAAAGATCGACGGTTACGCTCGGGAACTCAGCCATTACCACTGACCGTTCTGCTGGGCGGCGCCCTCGTTGAGCTGCTGACGGCAACGAGTGACGGTGCCGGTCAGACTCTTAAGGTTCTCCTCGAGGTGCGTAAAGACCTGCTCGGCGTAATCCTCGGCGGCATAACGCGTCTCGCGCTCGTACTGCTGGGCACGGTCGCGGATGTCGTCGGCCTGCTGCTGGGCTAAGCGGACGATCTCCTGCTCACCGGCAATGGTGAGCGCCTGCTGCTGAGCATCGGCAATGATGGAATCGGCCTGAGCGGCGGCGGAGGCCATAAGCTCCTCGCGCTCTTTGAGGATACGGCGGGACTTCTGCCACTCCTCGGGATAGCTCATGCGGATCTCATCGAGGATGTTAAAGAAGACGTCGGCGTCGATAACCTTCATCTGGGCGTTCTTGCCGAACGGCGTCTTAGCCTCTTCGATGAGCCCCTCGAGCTCGTCGACAAGACTCACGATCCTGTCGCCAGGAAAATTCTCGCCCGGCATCCGGTCTCCTTTCATAGGTAACATATCATCGTGTTAGTTTACCACATGCCACCAGGCAATAAAAAACGTCACGAAAAGCGATGTTTGAGCGCTTCGACCACGTTGGGCGGCACAAACGTCGACACGTCGCTGCCAAGCGACGCGATCTGGCGCACCACCGAACTCGAGATATAGCCGTACTGCGGAGCACTCATGACAAAGATGGACTCCAGCTCGCTATCCAGGCGATAGTTGAGGTCGGCCTGCTGCAACTCGTACTCAAAGTCGGTCATGGCGCGCAGACCCTTAACGACGGCACCCGCCCTCTGTTCACGTGCAAAGTCGACCAGCAGGCCGGTGAAGGGCAGTACCTCGACGCCGTCCAAATCACCGAGGGCCTCACGGGCCAGCGCCACGCGCTCGTCGAGCATAAAGGTGGTACCCACGCCGTTTTTACCCTGCGATTCGGCCACGGCGACGATCACGCTGGGAAAGATACGGCGAGCTCGGCGGATCACGTCGATATGGCCAAAGGTGATGGGATCGAAGGTGCCCGGGACGATTACGCGGTTGATGGTGTCATTCATGGGTGTCCTCCGAAGGCACATCCTCGTCATTTTCGTTCTCGTCAGCATGGTCGTTCTCGTCCTCGGCCACCCAGCGCAGCAAGTCAACCGAGGTAATGCCGTAGCGCTTCTCTCGCACGGTCTTAAAACCAGCCGGATGAGCACCTGCATCGGCTGCGGCATGCTCAAAAAGGGCAAAGGCCCCGGGCGCCAGCAGTCCCTGCTGGGAAAGATTTTGCAGCAGCTCCTCGACCGGCTCGGCGCCAAAGGCATAGGGCGGGTCGAGCAAGATCAGGTCAAAGGGACCACCCGGCACACGGCCGCGCGAGGCGCTCGCCAACACATCGCCGGGAACGACACGCCAACGCGAGCGGTCGCGACACAGCGACTCGATATTCTTGGTGATCAGACGGGCGGCATTGCGATCGATCTCGAACGTGGTGAGCGAACGGGCGCAACGCGAGAGCATCTCGATTCCCAGGGCGCCGGAGCCTCCAAAGGCGTCCAGCACGCGGACCTCGTCCAAATCAAAGTCGAACGCCGACATGACCATAGACGCGCATGCCTCGCGCACGCGATCGGTCGTGGGACGGGTGACATCGCGCCCGCGCGGCTCTTCGATCTTGCGGCCGCGCCATTCACCGCCGATGATTCTCATCCTCCGCTGACCTCCTTAAAGATATGTCGATAACGCATGGCGACCGCATCGCGCAAGGGGCGCGTCGCCACGGAGTCAAGGTTGCAAGCATACCGCAAGAGCTCGACCGCGTCCAAATGAGCCCATTCGATAAGATCATCGTCGGCGTCCAGGTCCACAAAGCGCAGGGTCACGCCGCCGTGCTGGCGGTAGCCCAGAATCTCGCCCTCGTGGCGCAGGCGCAGGTCCATCTGGGCGAGCGCAAAGCCGTCAGAGGTCTTTTCGAGCGACTGGAGACGGTCTTGTGCCGCCGACGCGCCACCGTTGCCCTTGGAGTGCGTCATGACCAGGCAAGTGCCCGACACGCTGCCGCGGCCCACGCGGCCGCGCAGCTGGTGCAGGGCCGCCAAGCCAAAGCGCTCACCGTTCTCGATGACCATGACGGTGGCGTTGGGCACGTCGACGCCTACCTCGACCACCGTGGTCGAGACGAGCACGTCGATCTCGCCGTGCTTGAAGGCATCGATCACGCGGTCCTTCTCCCCCGCCGGCATGCGGCCGTGAAGGCGCTCAATGGTAAGTCCCGGCAGGGCCAGACGCAGTCGTTCGAGCTCGGTTGCCGTATCGTGCAGCGGTACAGGCACGGTCACGCGGCCCTCGTCGTCGCGGGCGATACCGGGTACGTCTTCCAGCTCATCGGCCGAGTCACTCGGCTCCACAAGCGGGCAGATCACGTAAGCCTGCTGGCCCTTTTCATACGCCTCGCGGATGGCACCGTAGGCCAAATCGCGGCTCGACTCGGTGAGCACGCGCGTCGTAACGCCCGCCCCCGGAACAGGTCGATGGCGGATGATGCTCGTGTCCAGGTCGCCGTAGACCGAGAGCGCCAACGTGCGCGGGATCGGCGTGGCCGTCATAACGAGAAGGTCGGCACCCGGGCCCTTGGCACGCAGAGCATTGCGCTGGCCCACACCAAAGCGGTGCTGCTCGTCGATGACGACAAGCGACAGATGCTTAAACGCCACGTTGTCCGAAAGGATCGCGTGGGTTCCAAAGAGGACGTCGAGCTCGC
>USBA01000175.1 GCA_900552735.1 uncultured Collinsella sp.
CTGGTCGCAGCCGACCGCACCGCCCGAGACCACCGTCACCCCCGCCTCGACCGCAACTTTCGCGGCCAGTTCTGCCACGGCCAGGCCGTACGGCGAGGCCTTGCGAGCGCCGATGATGGAGAGCGCCGGCGTCGAAAGCACCTCCGGGTCGCCACGCACGAACAGCGTCTGGGGTACATCAGAGAGCTCCAAAACGGTATCTGGATACAACGCATCACCGGGATGCAGCTCAAAAGTCTCCTCACCCATCACTGATCCCTCCTTCCCTGGTACATCGCCGCCTCGAGCACGTGGTCTTGCGTCACCCGCTCGCTTTCTGCGACATCGGCAATCGTGCGCGCGATGCGAACCAGGCGCACGATGCCGCGCCCCGTGAGATGAGTGCGTTTCGACAGGCCAAGTACGCATTTCTCGGCGGCCTCGTCAAGTGCAAAGGTCGACACGACGCCGTCAATGGACCGTGACTCATCGTGCTCGGCCTCGGCATCCGCATCATCCATACGGGACTCGCGCCAGGCACGAAAAGCCCGACCGCGGACAACGTAGTCGCGCAGCTCGGCCGACGACATGCCCTCGGCGCCCTCGATAATCACCTGCGGATCGGGGCGGGTCACATCGAGCATCAGGTCGATACGGTCGGCCAAGGGACCGCGCAGCTTGGACCGGTAGCGCTCGACCATCGATGCCGAACAGCGACACGGGACCTCGCGATCGCCCAAAAAGCCGCAGGGACAGGGATTGCTCGCCGCAAGCAGCTGAAAGCGCGAGGGAAACGTAAAGGCGCCATCGACGCGCACGATCCTGACATAGCCGCGCTCGATTGGCTGACGAAGCGTCTGCAACACACCGGTGGGAAACTCGGCAAGCTCGTCCAAAAAGAGCACGCCGCCATGGGCAAGGCTGATCTCGCCCGGATGCACCGGGCGCCCCCCGCCAATAAGGCCCGCTGTCGAAATGCTGTGATGGGGACTTCGAAACGGCCGATGCCCCGCAAGCAGGCCATCGATATTCTCACCCAAGACCGAATGGATACACAGCGCCTCTTGCTGATCCTCGACGGAAAGCTCGGGCAAGATACCCGTCATGCGGCGCGCAAGCATGGTCTTGCCCGATCCCGGAGACCCGATCATAAGCAAGCCCAGCTCCCCTGCCGCCGCAAGCGCTATGCCGCGCTTGGCGACCTCCTGCCCCAACACGTCGGCATAATCGAGCTCGGGCTCAAAGGTGGCCTCGAGCACTTCAGAATCCAGATAGTGCCGAGCTGCCTCGCCCATACCGTGGGCAAGCTGCGACAGATGATCGATAAAACCGCAATCGACCCCCGCAAGCGGAACATGCTGGTCGGACCTGCCGGCGATAAAAGAAAGCCCCATGTCGCGAGCCAGCAGCTGGAACGCCACCTCGCCCTTGACGGGAAACACCGTGCCATCCAAGCCGAGCTCGCCGGCAATGAGGCAGCGGTCGAGATTGTCGCGGGGAATCTGCCCATCGGCCGCAAGCACCGCAATGGCTATCGGCAGGTCAAAGCCGCTACCGGTCTTTCGGATATCACCCGGCGCCAGATTGACCGTAATGCCCGAGCGCGGTATCTCGAATCCGGCAGAGCGCATCGCGCAGCGAATGCGCCCACGCGACTCCATGACCTCCATACTCGGGATGCCGAGCATCTGGATGCCCGGGATGCCGCCCGCAAGCGAAACCTCGACCGTGACGGGAATCGCCTCGACACCGCGGATGCAGGCAGCGTGGACGGCAAAGGTCTCGAACGCCATCACGACACCTGCCAATCGAACGCGTTGTACTGGTGCTCGATCTCGGCGATATGCCCGCCGCGAATGGTGACGCCCACGGCATCGAAGCGGATCGCCTTGAGCGGATAATGCTCCATGAGGTAGCAGCTCGCGATGCGACGGTAGCGCCGCTGCTTTTGGGCATTCACCGCCTCCTCAGGAAACACCCGCGTGTCACAATCCAGCGCAACACGCCTGGTCTTGACCTCGGCCATCACCACCACATCATCAAGCTCGTCGAGCAGCACCAGGTCGGCCTCGCCCTCCGAGCATCGATAGCCTTGTTCCAGCAATGCATAGCCGCGCTCGTTAAAGTAATCGATAGCGATAAGCTCGCCCAGCATACCGAGCTCGCGAGGACTGAGCCCCTTGATAAACTCAGGCGTGATCGACCCACAATCGAGCTCCCCTTCTTCCCAACGCTCCTTGAGCTGCTGCGTCTTGCTCATTTTGCCTGCGGCACACATGGGGTCTCCTTTCCCACTCCCTGCATTGCCTCGATAATGAGGGCAGGTTTCATGCGGGTAAGTACCGGAAGCAAACCGAAAACCAACCAAATGCCGACAAATGAGGGGCCGCGCGCAACAATAGCGTTGCACACGGCCCCTACCAGCAGGTTTATAGAACCCTTAAGGTCCCAGTCTCCACAATTGGCCTAAAAAAGGCGCTCAGTCTGCAGAAAGTTTCCGCAAAAGCTCACACGGTGCAGCGGAGAAAGACCATGTTTGCGAATGGCCTCAATGTGTTCGGGGCTCGCATAGCCTTTCGATTCGGCCAAATGGTACTCGGGATACTCGGCATCGTACTCGACCATCATCTCGTCACGCGTGACCTTTGCCATGATGGATGCCGCGGCGATACAGGCGATCTTGGCATCGCCCTTGACCACGTCGCGCTCATGGGGCACGGCGCCCAGGGGGTTGCCGTCCATAAGCACGCAATCGGGCTCAAGCCCCGTATCGGACACCGCACCCGCGACAGCGGCTCGAATGGCGCGGGCCATGCCCATCTCATCGATATCCGCAGGAGCGATATGGCAAAAGCCGATAGCAGTCGCCACCTCGGCAATCTTCACCGAGAGCAGCTCGCGGCGCGCCGGCGTGAGCTTTTTGGAATCATTGATGCCCCAGATGCGCGGCTCCATCGGAAGACACACGGCACACACGGTCAAGGGACCCGCTACCGAGCCACGGCCCACCTCGTCGACGCCCACGACCACGCCATCACCGCCGAGCTCATGCATAAGCTCGTACATGCCGTTGACGCGCTCGCGTTCGGAAAGTTCCTTGGCATGGCGCTTAAGGGCACGTTCGCAAGCCTTGATCACCTGCTGGCGCGGATCCTCGCGATAATGCTCCACGAGGGCGGGAATCTCCTCGAACGTGGCGCTCGCCAGCTCGCCGGCAACCTGCGATGCCGAAACCGAGCTCGTCATGTTGGCCATATCGGGGCCTCCTTGTATGCAAATCAAATAAAAAGAAGGGCCACCCGAAGGTGACCCTTTTGTCCAAACGAGTGGACAGACGCTGCGATCTTCTTAGCGCTTCTCGGGGATGCGAGCAGCCTTGCCCACCTTGTCGCGGAGGTAGTACAGCTTGGCGCGACGGACGCGACCATGACGAACGACCTCGAGCTTGGCGATCTTGGGGCTGTGAAGCGGGAAGGTACGCTCAACACCGACACCGAAGGAAATCTTGCGGACGGTGAAGGTCTCACGGGCACCGGCGCCGGCCATGCGGATGACGTCACCCTGGAAAACCTGGATGCGCTCGCGGTCGCCTTCCTTAATGCGGTAGTGAACCTTGACGTTGTCGGCAACGCGGACCTGCGGGATGTCCTCGCGGATCTGCTGACGCTCGATTGCGCGGATGTAATCCATGTGCAATTCCTTACTCTTCTAGAGGTGCCGTACCACCTTGGCCGGCACGTAGTTGAACAAACGTATTCGAGTATACACGCCACGACCTTGGCTGCAAGAACTATTTTGCCCGTGCGCAAAAAGACAAAAACACGCACTCTTTCTGCACTTATGCGCCGTCCGCAGCATCAGTCGTCGGCGTCGTCACGGTCGTTCCGGGCGCGATATAGCCGTATTCGAGCAGCACCGAAAGCGCATGCTGCTTCCAGGTGGCAAGCTCGTCGTCATTATAGTTGTCATGGACCCATTGACTCATCGCATCTTCGGCGTCTTGGGGCACCAGGTTCTGGCTGTCCGCCATCAGGTACAGGATGCCCAAGATGTCGAAGTCCTGCTTGGTCATCT
>USBA01000176.1 GCA_900552735.1 uncultured Collinsella sp.
TGAAGGCGGCGATGCGGGTCTCGATCTGGCCCATGTCGCCGTTGCTGTAATCGGTCTCGATCTTCATGTACGGAATACCCACACCCTCGACAGCCTCCTGCATGCGCGCACTCTCCACGTTAAAGGTGTGGCACGCCTGGAGCACATTCTCCACCACACCGTCGACGTGGTATTTCTCGCACATGGCCAGGGTGTTGTCCATACGACCGTCGTTGGGCGTCATGACCGAGCAGTTGATATCCAGATAACGGTCGGCGATAGCGCGCAGAATGTCGGGCGCGTCCGGGTCGACCATCATGGCCGCCGTGCGCTCGCCCGAACAGTCGTCCATGCACACGACCACACCGCCGTTGGACTCGATGGTGCGGCCGATCTTGTTGATCACACCGCCCACCGGGCAGCCAGTGATCAGAATGCGCTTGGCATCCGCCGCGACCGGGCGTTCGCCCGCGTCGTAGGCCTCGCGCAGCTTGGCAACCTTTTGCTCCAGTTGCTGCGTATAGGCCTCGATATCAAAGCTGAACGTACCGGCAAACATGGTGCTCATCAGATCGACGCCGCTCATGGCCGCCGGCTGGTTGGCCTGCAGCGCAAACATCTCGAGCTGGGCAGCACGCAGGCGATTGCGACGACGGACGGCGGCGCGCAAGTCGTCATCGGTGATCGTAATACCGTAGAAGTTCTCGAGCTCCTCCTTAAGCAGACGGCATTCCTCGTACCAGCCTTCACGCTCGTAGGCGCGATCGCGACCCTGCGGCAGGTGCAGAATGTGCGTGCGCTTGAGCTCGTTGAGTAACTCGTACATCTTCTTCTTGCCGTCGCAGGTGGTCTCGCCGATGATCATGTCGCTAAAGTACGTAAACGGGCACTTTTGCGAGTAGGCAAAGCCGTACGTCGATTTGATGAGCGGACACAGATTTGCCGGCAGCACCTTCTCGGCCTCGGGAATCACCTCGTCGGACGTGCCGCACAGCGCCACGCTCGCAGCCCCCGCGGCATCGATAATCTCGAGCGGCGTGTAGCTGCACAAAAAACCAATCAGGCGATTACCGGCCTGCTTGTAATCCTTGACGCGAATAAACGACGCCTTGCGCTGCTCGTTGAACTCCTCAAACGTGGACGGCAACGGCTGCTCAATATATTCCGGCATATAGCTCCTTAACAAACCTTTTAACCAACCAAGGAAACGGCTTTCTCAGGTGCCCGAGGTTGCCGTGAAAGAGAAGCGCCGCGTACTTTGGTACGCAAGCGACGGTTTGAACGGCAAGACCGGGTGCCTGGGGAAGCCGCCGAGACGGATAGCTCTAAATGGTTTCCAAGAAAGCCTCGATCCTGGTTTGCAGCTGACCTGCGTCCTCGCCGGCGTAGTCGGTCGTGATGTGCATAAACGGAATGCCGGCCTCCTCGGCGGCCTTCTCCACGGCAAACGACTCCATCTCGTAGAGCGTGCAGAACTGCAGAGCCACGTCGACGATGCCGTCGGCATGCAGGTCCTTGGCCATCTGGACAATGTCCTTCATACGCTGGTCGTTGGGCGTAAAGACGGCGCAGTTGATCTTAAAGTAGCGCTCGGCGATGGCATCGAGCATCTCGTCGACCGTCTCGCCGGACTCGTCGACCAGGTCCTTGTAGTAGCGCGAGCCCGTGCAGGACTCCTCGCCTACCACAACGCCGCCGGCCTTCTCGATGAGGTTGAACAGCTTCCAGTTGGGCACGGCCATGGGCGTACCGGTGTACAGGATGCGCTTGGTCCCCTTGGGCGCCACGCCCTCGCCGGCCTCGACACGCTGCTCGCACTCAGCCGCCATATCGTTAATGGCTCCGGTCAGACGCGGCGTGTCGTCCATAAAGGCGGCCTGAACGGTCAGCAGGCTGTCGAGACCGCTGATGGGCGCTGGGTCGGCAGCGCGCGTGGCAGCGAGGCGCTGCAGGGCGCGACGCTTCTCATTGACGGCGTGGATGGCGGCCTTCAGACGCTCAGGCGTAATCGTGACGCCGCACTCTTCCTCGATCTTGGCGGCGAGCTTCTTGACCTCGGCCTTCCAGGTCACGAGCGTCGACTCGTCGTGTACGTTGGGAATATCCATGACGTACATGTTCTTTTGCGTGGCAAAGAACTCGTAGGCTTTCTTCTTGCCATCGCAGGTGTTCTCGCCTACCACCAGGTCACTCGACTCAATGTAGGGGCATACCTCGCCCAGCTTAAAGCCGGCAAAGCTCTTGATAAGCGGACAGGTGTTGCGCGGCAGGTGCTCCTCAACCTTATCGGTTGCCCAATCGGCACCAGAGCACAGACCCACGGGGATACCGTCGCAGGCGAGCACAATCTCCTCGGGCACGTAGACGCAGAACGAACCGACGATCTTGGTGGCCTCGCCGGCCTCCTTCTTGTCGAGCATCTCCTTAATACGGCCGCTGTGGATGTTGGTGGCGACAAAATCCAGGTAGGACGTGGACTTGGGGCGATTGCTCTGCGACAGGAACATGTCCCCGTACATCTGCCCCACGGCGCCCAGCAACATATCGTGGTCGGCAAGATTCATGCCGAGGCTCTCCCACATCGGATGGAAATCAAATTCTTCAGCCATGACGGTTCCCCTCTCGAACCAAAAACGGATAACAGCGGTATCGATGCACGACGGACGGCGATTGCCCGGCCGTGCTTAAACCCGGAATTTTAGGGAACCTGCTTTGCGGTCGATTATTTAGTTGTGCGTCGTCTCTCCCGGAGCCGTGAACATACCTGCTCATATGCGACTCCGGGCCATATATAGGGCACGCGCGGCAACGCGGCGAATGTATGTCGTCTGCGGCATGTGCGCACCCTCCTTTACAAGTTGATGTCAACTATATCAACGGTCATCGACTAAGCGAACACCGTAGACATTCGTACGACAGCGTCGTGTGCCGGCGTTTAATAAATAATTATCTTAATTGATAAGAGTTTGTCATCCCTCATTCGGTGAGCGGCAAGACAAAGCCGCTGAGGCTTATATCCACGACGGCATTACCCGGCGCTATCGACAAACGAGATGAATCCTACTCGCGTCGAAATGCATGCGCAGGGTCTCCCCCGCTTGCGGCAGCTCGTCGACAGGCACACTCACCTTGTTGACCTTCCACTGCAGACGCGTGGGCGCATCGAAGCGCGGCACGTCCAGCAGCACCAGCCGCTCAAAGCGCGAATCGCTCACACGGGCCACGTGCAAATCATAGCTGTTGCGGCCCCGCTCCGCGCGATTGTCAACATGGAAGTAGCTTGCGCGAATGCCCAGGTACGCTGCATTATCGGGAACCTCGCGACCCACGTTAAAGGTCATGCCCCAATCGAGCGCCTCAACTTCCTCGGGCCCGATCTTTCGCGCGCGGCTTGTGTTCTTGCAGCCCGTCAGGCGCAGCGCCGCCAGCGTCTGCGGACGGCGGACCACGTCCTCAACGGAGCCGATCTCCTCAACATGCCCGTCGTGCATCACGCAGATACGCCGGCACAGGCGGCACGCTTCGTCGATGTCGTGGCTCACGTAGAGCACGGTGCGGTTGCACACATCGAACAGGTCGAGCATGTTCTGCTCGAGTGCGCTCTTAAGATAGGAATCGAGCGCGCTCATGGGCTCGTCGAACATAAAAATGCCCGGATGCGCCGCCACCATACGGGCAAGCGCCACGCGTTGCTGCTGCCCGCCCGAGAGTCGCGCGGGGTAGCGGTCGGCAAAATCGGCCAGACCGAAAATGCCCAGATAGCGCTCGGCCAGCCTTTTACGCGCCGCGGCGTCGCCCGCGTCCTTTACACCGGCGCATACGTTATCGGCCACCGTCATATTGGGAAACAGCTGATAGTTTTGGAACAGCAGGGCGCATTTTCGCTCCTGGGGCGACAGGTTGATGCCCGCGTCCGAGTCAAAAAAGGTCACGCCGTTGACGACGATCTTGCCCGCGTCGGGCGTCTCCACGCCGGCAATGCAGCGCAGCGTGCAGCTCTTGCCGCAACCCGAGGCGCCCAGCAGCGCCACACGCTCCTCGCCGGCCTCAAGCTGCATGTCGAGGGTGAAC
>USBA01000177.1 GCA_900552735.1 uncultured Collinsella sp.
TGACGGCAACGTGGTGTGGGGTTTCGTTACCGATACCGGCCTCATCACCGGATCTAAGGCCTGCCTGCGCCTGCTGGGCGTAGCGTTGCCACTCATACTCATGCTTATGGTGACCAAGCTCAACGACCTTGCCAACGCCTGCGTCGAGGTACTGCACGTACCGTATCGCTACGCCTTCACCTTTACCACGGCACTGCGTTTTGTGCCGGTGTTTGGCCAAGAGATGAATGCCATCATGGAGGCGCAGACCGCGCGCGGCGTCGAGTACGACACCAAGAACCCCATCAAGAAGCTCAAACTCATGCTGCCGTTGTGCGTGCCGCTGCTTATCTCGAGCGTGGGCAAGACCGACGCCACCGCGCTTGCCGCCGAGCAGCGCGGCTTTTATCTGCGCACGCGCGCCAGCTCGTATAAGCGTTACCCCATCAAGGGTCTGGATATCGCCGTGCTCGCCATCAGCGCCGCCCTCATCATCCTGGGATTCCTGTTCTAGCTCATCGTCAGCACCAACCGCCTAATGCAAAAGGCCTCGGCTCGCACCAAACGAGCCGAGGCCTTTACTGTTTCCCCAGATAAAAACCTACCAAAATATTCCTGTCCCTTTTTTGGCAGGTTAAGGGCTATTGGCGGTAGGGGGCGCCGCTGCGAATGATGGATTCGCGTACCAAGACGTCCATGGCGTCGAGGGTGATCTCGGGCATCTCGCGGTACTTCTGCAGCACCGAGAGCTCGGTGCAGGCCAGAATAACGCGGTCACAGCCGCTGCGGGCGAACTCCCACATCACGCGGTCAAACTTGTCCATATCGGGCTCGCGTCCGGCCTTCACGTCGTCGTAGATGAGCGACATCACGTCGGCCTGACGCTTCTCGCTGGGGTAGACGACCTCGACGCCCGCAGCCTCGCATTCGCGCCCATAGACGCCCGCGCCCACGGTTCCGTCGGTGCCCATGATGCCGATCTTGCGCACCGGCTCTGCCGGCATGCTTAGGTTGGGATCGAACTCGCACTCCCCCATCACCGCACCGGCCAGAGCATAGCGCACCGACTCGCGCGGCATGTGGATAATCGGCACCGTCGTAAACGACTGGATCTGATCGTAGAAGTAGTGTGACGTATTGCAGGGAATGGCAATGTGCGCACAGCCCAGCGATTCGAGCGCCTGGGCGCACTCCTTCATGGTCGCCAGCAGCTCGGCATGCTCACCGGTCTTGATGGCCAGCGTGCGGTCGGGCATGGTCGACTTGGAAAGCACCACCATGTCGATATGTTCCTGGTCGCACGTAGCGGCCGTATGGCGCACCACCTGGTCGTAGTAATACGACGTGGCCTCGGCGCCCATGCCGCCGATAACTCCCAGCTTTTCCATCGCCGCCTCCTTGGTGACGCTTGCGCAATTGCGCGTATCATACCCGCGCCCGCCCGATGTAAACCGGACGGGCGCCGCACTCATCTTCTTGTAATACGTCTTGAACAGCTTAAAGTGACGCAGCTTGGTGTGCCACATGCGCAGCCAGCGGTTAAAGACAAAGTCGCCCTTCATAAACGAAGGGTCGGCCCCCTTGCCCTCCCTATCCAAGCGATGCACCTTAGCGCGCAGCTCGGGATCCTTGACATACTTGTCGACGACGCCCATGGGGACGACCATCCACAGTGCCTCGTCCTGCGCCGTCACAAATTCCGGCTCAAACGGACGGTTATAGACGTACTCATCCACCACGTACTTGGCAACGTTAAAGCCGCTGTTGGTGACGTAGTAGTTACTGCGGCCCTGACGCGTGTTGAAGTCGAAGAACTTAAACGAACCATCGCGTTGGTCGTACTTGACGTCGAAGTTGGAGAAGCCCGTGAACTTAAGGTCCTCAAGCAGCTTGCGCACGCCACCCATGAGCTCGTCGTTGGGCTCGGTGATGATGCAGGCGTGGTTGCCGACACCATGGGGCTGATGCTCCTCGAGCAGCACGTGACCCAGGCACATCATGCGAACCTTGCCGTTGCGGTCGGAATAACTGGTAAGCACGCGCATGTACTCGTCGTTGCCGGGCACGCGGTCCTGCAAGATGAGGTCATCGGTGTAGCCACTGGCGTACACATCGCGAATGACCTGCTCCAGCTCGGCGCGATCGGCAATCTCGTAGGCCTTCTTCTGGCCCTCGAACTCGTGCTCCCACCACATGATGCCGTCAGAGGGCTTCAGAATCATCGGGAAGGGAAAGTCGATCTGGTCGAGCACCTCGGCGGAAGCCTCGCCCTGGGCGTTGAGCATCGCCATGGTAAAGGTAAACGTGTGCGGATAGGGCACACCGTGCTTCTCGCACAGCTCGTAGAAGATCTCCTTCTTCTGGCACTGCTCGAGCATGCTGTAGGGCGCATAGGGCGCGATGACGTTGGAGGCAAGCTGGCCGGCATCCTGAGCCTGTGCGGCAAGCGCGACGTAGTTATCGCCGCAGCCCATGAGGATAATCTTCCTATCGGGATTGGCCTGTGCAATGCCGTTGACGGTCTCGATCATGACCGGCATAGTGTCGATATCCACATTGGGCGTATAGTCGATAATCTGGCTGCGGTATGCAGGACCCGTCTGATACTTGCCAAAGACCAGGCTCTTGACCTGATACTCCTCGTAGAAGGCGCGCGCCACCGAATAGGCGTTGATATCGCCGCCGAGCAGCACGGGTATAAACTCGCGCTCTGTAAACTGCAATGCCATGGAAACTTCCTATCATCAACTGCCCGTACGATGGGCGGTCTTTATGCAACTGGTTTATTCTAGCGTGCCAAACCGTCGCTTCCCAAAGTTCCACCATATCTATGGCAAGCAGGCGCTTATGATCGAGCCCGCAGGGTTCCGTAACGTTAAAGTTGAACTCTATGGTTTCTTAACAATTCACTATAACTGCAGGTCAAGGCCAAAACCTCAAGTTCAACTTGACCCTTTAGAACCTTTAAGGTTCAAGTTGAAGTCGAAAGCAGTAGTAGAATACCTTTCGAACTATAAACTACGATTGATTGCAGAGGGACTGGATGCAGCATTCGAACCATCGCACCGCAGCGCTCATCGCGTCGAAGCCGGCTCGTATCATCACGAGCGCCGCGCTTGCCGTTACACTGACGGCCGCGCCGATGCTCTCCCCCGTCGCAGCCTATGCCGCCTCGCAGGCAACGCAGGATCAGCTTTCCGCTGCCCAGCAGAAAATCGAAACCGCCACGAGTGCCTACAACGAAGCCCGCACCAAGCTCGAGGATCTGCAGAAGCAAATCGACACTAACGAGGCAAGCATCGAGAAGATCGAAGCCGAACTTCCCGATCAACAGGCCAAGGCGAGCTCCGCCATGCGCGATCTGTATAAGTACCAGAAGGGCACCAATCCCATCGTGAGCTTCCTGGTCAACGCGCAGAGCCTGGGCGAGTTCATCACCACCTGCAAGTACACCAACCAGATCACGAGCTCGAGCGTCGACGAGATCGAAGAGCTCAACAAGATGCAGACCGAGCTCGAGCAGAACAAGACCGAGCTCGAGCAGGCGAAGTCCCAACTCGAGACCGAGCAGAAAACCGCCGAGGACGCACTGGCACAGGCCCAGCAGCTTCGCAGCGAAGCCCAGGCAAAGGCCGAGCAGGAGAATGCCGCAGAGCTGGCCAAGCTCGAGGCCGACAAGGCCGCTGCCGCCGAGAAGCTCTCGGGCGAGGGCGTAAGCGGCAGCAATTCCAGCAGCCAGGCCAACAACACCAACACCACCATCGATACCACGGTGAACAACGCCAATACCGGTAACTCCGATTACGATTCGTTCATTAATGAATGGACGAGCCGCATCGATAATTATCTTGCCGGCTCCCCCATGGCAGGCCAGGGCTACAACTTTGCCGTCGCCGCTTGGAATACCGGTGTCGACCCCCGTTGGTCCCCCGCCATCGCCTGCATCGAGAGCACCAAGGGCGCTTATTGCGCCAATTCTTACAACGCCTGGGGCTGGAGTGCCCGTGGCGGCGGTTGGCGCAGCTTTGGCAGCTGGAGTG
>USBA01000178.1 GCA_900552735.1 uncultured Collinsella sp.
GTCGTGCTTCACCCTGAGGTCTATACTCATGGAAAACCTCCCATTTCCCGATGTCCAAGAAATGGGAGGCAGTTCACTGTCCCCTTTGTGGTGGTTTTTGTTTTTGAGAGAGGGGCGGGGCGCTGATGGACGTCCGTGCGGACGGCGATATTGCCGATAACTTTTGGTGGCGGCGCACAACGCTGACGCGCCGCACTCCTCTGTATGACGCCTGCGTATCGGCGGGGCTGCTGGTCGCAGCGACGATTGTGGGCGCGCTGCTCGACCATCCGGGTCTCGCGCCGAGCATCATGATCGTCTATGTGTTCGCCGTTCAGCTGTGCGCATTCTTTACCTGGAGTCGCCTGTATTGCTTGCTGAGCTCGGCTGCCGCCGTGGCGCTCTACAACTTCTTGTTTGTCGACCCGCGCTACTCGCTGTCGCTTATCGACCGCGTCTATCCCGGCATGTTCTTCATCATGTTCGTGGTCTCGCTTGTGTCGAGCTCGATTGCGTTGGCCCTGCGCCGCGCCTTGGCACAGGCTGCCGCCAGCGACCGCCGCACGCATATGGTGCTCGAGACCAACCGCATGCTGCAGCGGTGCGCCGATCAGCATCAGATCGTTCACGCCATGGCCACGCAGCTGGCGCGTCTTTCGGGCTGTCCGGTCGTGTGGTACAGCGCCGACGCCGAGGGCGATGACCTGCTGCCGCGTGCGACGTACACAGCCGTGGGCGATGCCGCCCCGGTGCATGAGCTGGCGCCGCAGATGCCGCCGCGGCTCTCGACGTCCGCCTATGTGGGAACGCCGCTCGACGCCACGTTTGGCGGCTCGGCGTTTTATGGCATCTACCTGACGGTTCGCACGGGCGACGGCTTCGTGCGCTCGGGCGACCCCGGCTCGGTGGTGGGCGTGCTGGCTATCGTTGCCGAGCCCGACGTGCTGACACATGAGGAGCGGACACTTGCCGATGCCATCGTGAGCGAAGGCGAGCTGGCACTCGACCGCGCCCGCGCTATGGAGGCCCGCGAGGAGGCAGCGGTACTCGCCAAAAATGAACAGCTGCGCGCCAACCTGCTGCGCTCCATCTCGCACGATCTGCGCACGCCGCTTACCAGCATTTCGGGCAATGCCGACGTGCTGCTCGACCAGGGTTCGACCGGCACGGCCGTGCTCGATAGCCAGACGCGCCGCGGCATGCTCCTGTCCATTCGCTCGGATGCACAATGGCTCAACGCCACCGTCGAGAACCTGCTTGCCATTACCAAGCTCGAGGGCGGCGGCATGCATCTGTCGGCCACGCTCGAGCTCATGGACGATATCGTCGAGGAGGCGCTGCGCCACGTAAGTCCGGCCGTGCGCGAGCACGATCTTAAGGTGGTGGCGTGCGATGAACCGGCGCTCGTCAACGTCGATGCGCGCCTGATGGTGCAGCTGCTGGTCAATCTGGTGAACAATGCCATTACCTATACGCCTGCAGGCTCGCATATCGTGATCTCGATTAGCGTCGACGATGGACGCGTGGCGTGCTCGGTGGCCGATGATGGTCCGGGTATCGCACCCGAGGACCGCGAGCGGATCTTTGAGTCGTTCTATACCGCCAACCATGGTCTGGCCGACAGCCGCCGCAGCGTGGGCCTGGGTCTTTCACTCTGCCGTTCCATTGCGTTGGCACATGGCGGTAGCATAGAGGTTGCCGCGGCGGACCCGCACGGTTCGGTCTTTACGATTGAACTTCCTGCCGCCGACGTTTCGTTTGATAAGGAGTAGCGCTGTGCCGAACTCTGCCGTAAAACCGCTCATCTTGGTCGTTGAGGACGATCCCGCCGTCCGCAACCTTATTGTTGCCGCGCTCGAGGCGCACGGCTTGCGCCATATGGCTGTGGAGACCGCCCATGCCGCCATCGCCGCCGCCTCATCGCAGGCGCCGAGCATTGTACTGCTCGATTTGGGCCTACCCGATATGGACGGCGTCAAGGTGGTGGAGTCGGTGCGCGCATGGTCGGGCATGCCGATTATCGTGGTCTCGGCGCGCAGCGAGGATGCGGACAAAATCCGCGCGCTCGATGCCGGTGCCGACGACTATCTGACCAAGCCGTTTTCGGTCGAGGAGCTGCTCGCGCGCATTCGCACGACGCTCAGGCGCCTTTCGTATGCACAAACGGGCGGCGTTGCCTCTGAGGGCTCGTTCGATACCGGTGAGCTGCATATCGATTTTGATGCCGGCATCGCCACGATGGATGGCGAGGAACTGCACCTGACGCCGATCGAGTACAAGCTCCTGTGCCTGCTGGCGCACAACGCCGACAAGGTGCTGACGCACCAGTTTATCCTACACGAGATTTGGGGCACGGCAACTAAGAGCGATCTGGCGAGCCTGCGCGTCTTTATGGGCACGCTGCGCAAGAAGATCGAGTCCGACCCCGCGCACCCGCGCTATATCCAGACGCATGTGGGTATCGGTTACCGATTGGTCACCCAAGGCTAGATCGCCAACCACCATCCCAATATGAGTTGCGGTGAAATACGGTCTATATTTGCCTAATTCCAGGCAAAACAGTCCGTATTCCACCGCAACTTTGTTTATTTGCCTCTGGGTTTGCTGGCGTAGAACTTCTTCTTTTTTGGTTTACCGGCGGGGGAGGGTTTGCCGGCAAAGTTGGACTTGCCGTTGCCGGCCTGCGCGTGCGCGGGTGCTGCCGCACGGGGCTTGCGGGCCTCGGGGTTGCGCAGTTCCTCGACGCGTTCGGCAATTTCCTCGGCGCTAAAGCCGACCTCTGCCATGGCGTCCTCGATGGGCAGGCGGCGCACGATGTAGCAGTGGTGCACCTTCTGGTTGCGTGCGAAGTCCTCGGGGATGGTCTGCGCCGTAATGTCTTCCAACACGACGCCCGCTCGTGCGAGCTTGCGCGTCTCGGGACGGAAGCCGCGCAGGTTGCAGCTAAAGATGGCATGTCCGCCCTGTGCGAGCAGGCGCGACACGCCGGCCAAAAGCTCAACATGGTCGCGCTGGACATCCCAGGTGCGGCGGCCCATCTTGGACGAGTTCGAAAACGTGGGCGGGTCGACAAAGATCAGGTCCCAGCGGTTGCGCGTCTGGCGCTGGTCGCGAATCCAGGCGAGCACGTCGTCGCGCACAAAGTGATGCTGAGGCCCCACAAAGCCGTTCTGGCGCATGTTGCGCTCGGCCCAATCCAGGTAGGTGTTGGAAAGGTCGACCGTCACAGTTTCCTCGACGCCGCCGTCTGCCGCATAGCAGGTGGCGGTGCCGGTGTAGGCGAACAGGTTGAGGAAGCGGCGCGCCTGCTTGGCGTGCTCGCGCACCAGGTTGCGGGTGACGCGGTGGTCCAGGAAGATGCCCACATCCAGGTAGTCGTCAAAGTTGACGGCAAAGGTGAGTCCGCCCTCTTCGATGAGCGGCAGGCGACGGCGCGCGATGTTGGCGCGTTCGCCCGATCCGCCCTTGCCGGCTCCCTGCTTGCCGTACTGCGAGCCGCCGCGCGAACGCATGCGGGCCTTGGCGTGCACATGCTCGGCGGGAACATCTAGGATGCGCGGCGCGATGGCCAAGATGTCGAGCATACGGGCCTGGGCCAGCGCGGGGTCGATGGTCTTGGGCGCGGCGTATTCGGCGATGACGAGCCAGCGGCCCGGCGTCTGCGGGCAGCCATCGTACAGGTCGATGGCGGCGGAGTAGTCGGGCAGGTCAGCATCGTAGACGCGGTAGCAGCTCACACCCTCGCGATTTGCCCACTTGCGACGCAGGCGGGCGTTCTTGCGCAGGCGGTTGGCGAACTGCTCGGACTCCGGGATGAGCACGGGCAGCGGCTTGCCGTCGCCCAGGTCGAGCATGGCGGCAGGCTCGGGCATGGCGGGAGCGGCGGCTTTGTCGTTGACGTCGTTGGCATCCTCAGCCTCGGCCTCGGCATCCGCGCTGGTTGCAGCCTCAAACGCTGCGGCGGCGTGGTCGAGCGAAGGCCAGACTTCGACGGTCGCCTCCTCGTTATTGGGCATGACGGCGATGGAGCGCACG
>USBA01000179.1 GCA_900552735.1 uncultured Collinsella sp.
GCCGTTTGGCCCCACCCGCATAGCGGGTGGTTTCTGATGCGGCGCGCTGCGCGCCCCGCACAGGCTAAAGCCCGTAATAAAAAAAAGGGATAAGGCCATGCGGCCCTATCCCTTTTCGTTAGCTATAGCAGCTTGTGCGCTAGTCGCGGCACAGGTGCACGGCGAAGCCGGCGAACTCGCGCTTAAAGTACACGAGTTTGGTGCCGCCGTCGGGCAGCAGCACGCGCGACTCCTCGTTGACCTCGAGCCCGCGCTCGGCAAACCACTTCTCGGCCGCATCGATGTCGTTGACGGCAAAGCCAATGTGGCCCTTGGTGCCACGACCGTTCTGCTTCATGACCTCGATCAGCGAATCGTTAAAGTACGAAACCGGGGTCTCGATAACGGGTAGGCCCATCATCGTCGAGAACAGCTCCGCGATCTCCAAGGCGTCTGCCGGGTCGGTGGCGTTAATGCCCACATGGGCAACGCGCATACCAAAGAGCTCGACCGGATTGGCGTTCTGCTCACTCATACAGGCAGCGCCTACTGAGCCATGACGTCGAGAACGGCCTTCTCAGCAGCGACGCGGTTCATGCCGGTCATGAAGGGCACGCCGCTCACGTACGGGCAGGTGAGGCCCTCGGGGGCAACGGTGGTGGCGATCAGCAGGTCGGCGCCCTCGTCGCAGTAGTCCTTGGCCTCGGAGATGGCGCACTGCACGATCTCATACTTGCCGGCATAACCGTTGGCGTCGAGCAGGGTGGCGACCTTCTGGGCAACGAGCGTGGAAGTAGCAGCGCCAGCACCGCAAGCCAAAACGATCTTCTTCATAGGTAATGTCTCCCTTCATGGTTTACTTTAGGTAAGTGTACCGCAGCGAGCGATGTCACTCGGCCTCGATGAGCTTTTATGCCAGTTTGCTTGCGCGCTGCGTATAATACATCTAGTACGTGTTGTCATACCGCTCGCTTTATGAGCGACTAAGGACCCCAATATGCCCGATTCCCGCACCCTCTGGACCGCCGTCGTCATTATTTGCATCGCCGTGTCGGTATTCTTTAGCGTCAAAAAACGCACCACGTTTAAGCGCCTGCAGCAGCTTATGGCTGCGAAGCAGTGGGACGAGTTCGATCGTTTGCTCGATGGCAAACTCACCAGCATGCTGTACCCGCGCTATAACCGCGACTACCTGCGCCTGAACTCCTATCTGCTGCGCGAGGACCACAAGCGTGCCGACGAGATGTTCGATTTGCTGCTGGGGCTCAACCTGCCCAAAATGCAGCGCGTCGACCTGGTGATTAAGGCCTTTAACTACTACGTTGGCCAGGAGGACCGCAAAAAGTCCAAGGAGCTGCTGCACGAGATCAAAGGCTTTGAGGGCGGCCAGGCCGAGGCAGTCGCACACGAATGCCAACTGATGTACGACACGATGATCCTCAAGCGCCACAACGACATTCCCGAGCTGGAGCGCATGCTCAAGGAGGCCGGTGACGACAAGGTCAAGAGCTGCCGCCTGGAATACCTGCTGGCCCTGCAGTACAAGAACAAGGGCGACGAAGCCAAGTTTGCCGAGTACTTGGAAAAGTCAGGCCGGCACTCAATGGCCGTCAACGCGTAACGGACGGCTTGTGCTAGACTTCTAGTCTCACGGGGGCGTGGCGGAATTGGCATACGCAGGAGACTTAAAATCTCTCGCCGCAAGGATTGTGGGTTCGAGTCCCACCGCCCCTACCATGTGATTGCTTACGAGCCCGTGTCCCGTTGGGATGCGGGCTCGTTTCTTTTGGACGCCGGCGGGACTCGAACCCGCGAGGGGGCGAGCACCAGGCGGACGCGCAGCGTCCGCAGCGAGCCGACGAGGGCGCCGGCAGGCGGCCGAAGCCGGTGCGGATTTGCGAAGCAAATACGCGGACGTCCCACCGCCCCTACCATATGGAGCTTTCGAGCCCGTGTCCCCAAGGGATGCGGGCTTGTTTCTTTTAGATGCCGGTGGGACTCTAAGCTGCGGTGGAATAGATCCTGTTTATACCGTTTATCAGCTTATTTAGGAACTATTTCACCGCAACTCAGAGGAAGACGGTTAAAGAGCGCTCAGGCTGGGGACCCAGGCGATGGTGGGGGTCGCGCCGTCGAGAACCTCGTTGATGGTGGCGGCCATGCCGGCAAGCAGGCTGTTCTCGCTTACGGTGAGCGTGTCGTAGCCGCCGGCTCGCATGAGCTCGCGGATTACCACGGCGCCAGCCAAGATCACGCCCGCGCGTTTGGGCTGCACACCCGGTAGCGCGGCGATGCTGTCCGCGTCCAGCGTGGACATGCGCTCGATAGCGGCCGAGACCTGCTCCAGCGAAAGCTCGCGCAGGTGCACGAAGCTCGAATCATACGGCTCCAACTCGTGGACCAGAGCCACCAGCGTAGTCACCGTGCCGCCCACTGCGACCAAGCGTTCGGCGCGCTCAAAGTCGACAGGCAGACTCTCAAAGTAGCCCGCAAACTGCTCGTTTGCCCATGCGGCAGCGGCAGCAAGCTCGCCGTCCGCAGGCGGCAGCGCCGAGAAAAACCGCTCCGTCACACGGCGGCAGCCAATGTCCAGCGAGCGCGTCCCTTCTAGCGCAAAGACGCCACGCTCCGGCGCATAGACGCCCGTCGCGAGCTCCGTGGATCCGCCACCCGAATCGGCAACAATAATGCGCTCGCCGGCAAAGTCGTGCGCCACGCCAAAAAACGTCAGGCGTGCCTCGACCTCGCCCGGAATCACCTGCGGTTCGAGCCCCAGCTCGCGCAGGCCGTCCAGCAGCAGGGCGGCATTGGACGCATCGCGCGCGGCACTCGTGCACGTGGTGCAGATGCACACGGCCCCAAAGGCATGCGCCTCGTCCACAAACATGCGACACGCGGCGAGCACACGCTCGACGGCCGCCTCGCAAAAGCGGCCCGTCGCGTCCACGCCCTCGCCCAAGTCGGTGATCTCGGTATGCTTGGACGATTCCACGATCGCCCCGGCCTCGACCTGCGCTAACACCAGTCGCGACGACACTGTTCCCAGGTCGATCGCGGCTACCTTATAGCGTTTGCAATCTGCCATTGCAGGCTCCCCTCCGGGCGCTATTTGCCGTTGGACACGACCGTCTGGCCCTCGACACCGTTAAACCCAAACAGCATGTCGAGCGCCTGGATGTACCACGGCGCGTCCTTACCGACGTCTTCGATTTCCTTGGCAACTTCGCTGGCCTTCTTGGCGTTCGACGACTTCTTGCTCGAAGACGAATCCGAATCGTCGTCCAGGCCCTGCACTTCAATCCTCTTCTCGCCGGGCATCACCAGGCCCAGATCCTCGGATGCCGCGTCCTTGATACCCTCCTCCGAGAGCAGCTTGTCGACGCTTTTTTGCAGCTCATCATTGTATTGCTGGCGAATCTCGACCTGCTTGGACAAGATATCGCTCGAACGCTTTGCCACGTACAGGTCGCGCACGGGGAAATACAGGCTCACGAGCACCAGGGCAACGACGATGCCAATGAACAGCGGGCGTTGGGGGCCATGGGTAAAGTCATAGATCGCCTTGATCACCGCGTTGTCGTTGGCATAGTGCATAAAGTCCGAGCCGGAAAGGCGGCTCGAAGGGCGGCTCGGCATGTCGTGTGTCTGCGCCGACGAGCGCGATGTATGCGACGAACGCGACGGGCGGTCCTGCGGCATATACGGTTGAGCATGGGGGCGCGAGGTAGCCGCCGAGCGGTGCGTAGGGCGAGCAGCGTCAGCGCGACTGGATCCGCCCAGCTGAACGGTGCGAGCAGCGCGAGACGACGGCTCGGGCGAGGCGGCGGAATAGTACCTGTTGTCGAAAATCTGATCCATGTGCGCCTTGTACGGTTGAGGTTTGTTTGCGTTAAGTACATTAGTTATAGCACGAGCGCCCGCACTGCCTTCGTCGGCCTTCGCTCGACATAAAAAAGGCGCTGGGCCACGCGACGTTGCGTGGCCCAGCGCCTGACAGCGTCC
>USBA01000180.1 GCA_900552735.1 uncultured Collinsella sp.
CCGATTCCAGGCGCGTCGGGTAGGTCAAAATGCGCGCGACAACGGCATCACCCGGGTGGACGCCCAGACGATCCGCCGAGGTATCCTCGGGCAGAATGAAGAAGTCGGCCTTCAGGCGCGAATCGAGCGGCTCGATCACACCGAGCGGACCAGCGGTCTGGTACGTACCCACCACGCTTATGGCTGCGCGCTCAACCACGCCTTCGATCACGGCGCGCCGCTCACCGTGCGGGCTGTTCTTAATGCTCACGGCAACGGTATCGCCATCCATGATCTCGCGCTTACCGCGGCCCATAACCTTGTAGTCGCCGCTCTCGGTTATGACATAGGCGCCATGCTCATGGAGCTGCACGCGCCCGGTCAGGCTCGGACGGCGTTCGCTGCGCACCGGCCCACGCTTATTGCGAGCACCGCGCTTATGCTTGTTATTGCGCCCCATGGCGCCTCCTTACTATCGATAGCCGTTAACACCCCAAGAGTCTACCCAAATGATCCCTAGGGGACGGAGGAAAACGGATCATATAGATAGACCAGCGCCGCGATAATCCGTTTTCCTCCGTCCCCTAGGGATCAAAAAACGGGCCGCCCCCAAAAGAGACGACCCGTTGCAGACGGCATATCCGCAGCGCCTACACGCGCAGATAACGGCGCATGGCGATGACAGAGCCAAAGAGACCGATGAGCACGCCGACGAGAATCAGCGCAGCGTAGGTCACCAGATAGTACTGCATCGGCAGCGCAAACGACATCCAGCCGACGCTCGCCTGCAGGCGCGGAATCATCAGATTGCGCAGCAGCTCCAAAACACCGATGGAAAGCAGCGAGCCCAGAATGGCCTGCAACACGCCCTCGGTAATGAACGGCCCGCGAATGAAGCCGTTGCTGGCGCCCACCAGGCGCATAATCGCAATCTCGCGACGACGCGCCGTAATGGACAGGCGAATCGTGTTGTTGATAAAGATGAACGCGATAAAGGTCAGCAGGCCGACGAGCACCACGGCGGCGATACGGATGTAGTTGGTCACCTGGAACAGGCGGCTCACTTCCTCCTGGCCATACAGCACGCTCGCGTTGACGTCGCCGTCGTCCGCGATCTTTTGGAAGTCGGCATTCTTTTTGAGCTTCTTGGCCGTGCTCTCGACCTGAGACGGGTCGTCCATCTCAATCGCGAACGAGGCAGGAAGCGGGTTCTGGCCGTCGAGTGCGCTCATGGTGGCGTCGGCGTTGCCCGACATCTTGCTCGTGTACTCGGCCAGCGCGTCGTCCTTGTCCTTATAGGTCACAGACTTGACGTTGCTCCACGTCTTGAGCTCGGCCTCAAAGGCCTGGACGTCTGCCTGATCGGCATCATCGCTAATGAACGCGTTGATGACAACCTGATCCTCGACGGTGCCGATCACGGAGTTCAGCATCGCGGAACCCATAATGAACAGGCCGATGATAAACAGCGAAAGGAAGATCGTGATGACGGCGCCGAGCGAGGTGGTCCAGTTACGGAAGAAGTGGCTGATAGCCTCTTTGAGCGAATAGCCCACGTTAGTTGGTGCCATAGTTGCCGTAACCTCCCCTCTCCTGGTCGCGGATTACGTGGCCGCCCTCGAGAGCGATCACGCGACGGTGCATGCTATCGACCATCTCGCGGTCGTGCGTGGCAACGATCACGGTGGTGCCGGTACGGTTAATGCGCTCGAGCAGCTTCATAATGCCCAGCGAAATCGCCGGGTCGAGGTTGCCCGTGGGCTCGTCGCAGATAAGCAGCGGCGGACGGTTGACCATAGCGCGGGCAACGGCGACGCGCTGCTGCTCGCCACCGGACAGCTGATCGGGCAGAGAGTCCATCTGATCGGCCAGACCGACCAGGCGAAGCACCTCGGGCACCTGGCTGCGAATGACGCCCTTGGGCTTGCCGATGCACTGCAGGGCAAACGCCACGTTTTCGTAGGCGGTCTTCTGCGGCAGGAGCTTAAAGTCCTGGAACACGGCACCGATCTGGCGACGCAAGAACGGAACCTTGCGGTTCTTGATCTTCATGAGGTCCTGGCCGGCGACCAAAATACGGCCGCTCGTCGGCTTGACGTCGCGGTTGAGCGTCGACAGCAGCGTGGTCTTACCCGAGCCGGAGTGACCGACCAAGAAGACAAACTCGCCCGGATAGATCTCGATGTTGATGTCGTCGAGCGCGGGCTTGTTGGGCTGTGCCGGGTAGATCTTGGTGACGTGCTCCATGAGGATGACGGGCTCGACACCGGCCTGCTTGGCCATCTTCTTGCGGCTGGCCTGCGGATCGATGGGCGCAAACACCGACGTAAAGTCGGGGTTGCTGAGCGCATTGTCGAGGCTTGCAACCTCGGCGGCCTGATCGCTCTCGACTACGGGAGCCGCGGGCTGCGTAGGATCGGGAATACCGGCAAAAAGGCCGGACTGCGCAGGCTGTGGCGCCGGAGTCGCAGGAGCCATGGGGTCGGGAATACCGGCCATGACAGGCTGCGGCGCAACGCCGTCCGCCTGGGGCTGATCCACGCGAGCGGTCACCTTCTGCACGGGCTCAAAACCCGCGGCCTCGGAAAGCTCAACATCATTGGTGGGATTGTAGGCAAAAGGATCTGATGCCGGCTGTGCCTGATCTGCCGGCTGTGCGGGGATCGGGCTAAACGGCTGATCCTCTGAATCCGGGGTGGCGAAACGAGTGCCCACGGCGCCTGGCTGCGTCTTGGGGGCGTCATCGCCCGCACCGGAGGTACGGAAGTGGTTACCCACTGGTGCTCCTTATCGTCGTGCGTTTAAACTACATGAGCGCTTTGTATTTTAGCAGCATTAGCTTTGCTGCACATAAGAAGCATGGCGGGGTTTTGGTCTCACCGGCCGTGCGCAGGGTTACCTCCCAAATCGTCCTCGGACATGTCGGAGCCCCCGCTGCGCACTACGTGCGGCGGGGGGTCCTCCGTCCTGCGGAAAGATTTGGAGAGTAACCCTGTGCCCGGCCTGCGGCTACTTAGGGGCCGCCGCGTTTCTATTAGGTGCAGCAAATGCATACTTGAGAGGGTCTGAATTGCACTTTGCTGGCCTGGGCCCTTTTCCCGGTAGAGACTTTTGCTTGACGCGTCTTTGATTTAATTGTTGCGCAACTCGGATTTGAATTGTCGATTTACATTGGCCTCGATAGGAACGTCTATGGTTGTGGGGGCTGGTATGAATTGTCCTTATTGTGGAGCTGAGTTGCGCGATGGTGTGAGGTACTGCACAGCGTGCGGGGATGCCGTCAATGGCATCTCTGCTGATTCTGAGCTTCGAGTAAAACCTCGAAACCACGTTGCGGTCATCCATGCCTGCAAGCTCGTAATAGTCATTGTCGGCGGTAGCTGTATGGGTCTTCATCTGCGGCAGGTGTTGTCGCACTTTGTATCCGCCCATTCGGAGCACGCCATCGTGCTGGATGTCGCGGCTGCGGGCTGGGACACCGATAACGGAGCATCGCGCGTTCCGATACATATTACGGGCAAGACCATCGACGGAATAACGGTCGACAGGATTGAGTTCGTCGCCTCCGATGGCTCTGGCATCAATCTCACGCAAGGTGTATACACGCTCGAGGCAGCAGGTTCCCCTATCGCTGCGGACGGCACCATCTATCAAATTCCATGCACGAGTGCCACGCTCGTCCTCGATGACGCCTTTGCCATGGGTGAAACGATCGATCTGGCCGAGCTTGCAGAACAGGATTCGATTCTCACCTTCTACCCCATTGATGCCGCCGATGTAACCAATGACGAAATCTATGATGCCACCCTACTCGCCATGACATATAAAGGCGACGACGCCCCCGATGTTGCCGCACTGTGCCAAGCGGCAATCGGTCGACGTGACGACGCCAACACAAGCGGGAACGCCTTCGAAAGTTGCGGTGAAATACGGATTAATTGAGCCTTTAGGCTGGCAAAACAGTCCTTATTTCACCGCAACTGAAA
>USBA01000181.1 GCA_900552735.1 uncultured Collinsella sp.
TTCGAAGGATTTCTGAAGCTGCTGCGTTCCAAGACGCGCGCTTTCGTGTCGATCAACGATCACGAGTACTACATCACGCACACCGATGGCTATTGGCGTGTTCAGGATTGCGAGACCCTCAACGATAAGGGTCACTTTACTGATTGCTCCGAGCTGGTCAACACGGTCTGCGAGGTCGTCGAGCTGCCTTGGATCTGCGGCAAGAGCCTGCACGACAGCTTTGCGGGCGCAACGGTCTACGAGGCCGTCGCTGCCTAACGGGCAAATACATCGCTATTTTCGCGTGACCGCCGGCGCCGCCCCCGCGCCGGCGGTCTTTTTCTATCGATATTCAATGTAGAGCCGACCATATATGTCGAGCTTATTGACGATAGTCAAAACTCGGACTAATCTAGAAATGGAGGGATAGATGAATAGCGCGGTTACGCTGGTCGATTTCGACCGGATGCTCAATGGACTCGATCATATCTATTCGGAGTTCTCACGCGCCTGCGGCCTTTCGGACTGCGCCTATTGGATGCTCGTCGACACCAGCACGGCGGGCGGCAGCGTCGCTGTGAGTCGTCTGACAAGCGAATGGTTCTATAGCAAACAGACGATCAACTCGGCCATTAAAACCTTGACGGCGCGGGGTTTCGCCACGCTGGAGTTTGCCGAAGGCAGTCGCAAGAACAGGGTTGTAAGCCTGACCGAAGAGGGCAGGCGATTTGCCGAGCGTTATGCGCTGCCGGCGCAAGGGGCCGAGCAGAGAGCCTTCGATGCCCTCGAGCCATGTGAGCAGCGCGAGATAATGCGCTTGATCGGCAAATTCTCTCAGGTGCTCGGCGACGAGTGCGAGACATTTAAACAGCAGGTGGCAGCCGAAAGTCAGATGCAAGATCGACGTGAGGGGGAGTCGTGCGACTGCTAATGAGGTTTTTGAAGCCCTATCGAGGGCTTGTCGCAGTGACGCTGCTGGTGCTGCTGGTGGATAACGTCGGTACGCTGTTGGTTCCCACGATGCTGGCGAACATGGTCAACACCGGTATTACCACGGGCGATGTCGACTACATTTTACGCAACGGCCTATACATGTTTATCGCGACCAGCATGGCTAGCGGCGGCACGGTGCTGGGCTGCTATCTTTCGGCGCGCCTGGCCGCCAACGTGGCCTGCGATATCCGCAATGCCGTGTACGACAAATCGCTCGAGCTCGCTGCCAGCGACTTTGAGCGTTTTGGCACGGGATCGATGATCACACGCTCGCTCAACGACATCAACGTGATTCAGCAGGCTATCCTGCAGACGATTCAGCTGGTGCTGCCGGTGCCGTTCTTGGCCGTCGCGGGCATCATTTTTGCTTGGTTCATCGATCCCGCTATGGGAACGCTGTTGGGCGTGGTAGTTGCGATCGTGCTGGTGGCGGCGGTCTTTACGGTGGCTAACGCCGCGCCGATTTTTATGCGCCTTCAGAGCTTTATCGACCGTATGAACGTGGTGCTGCGTGAGAACATCGTGGGCGTTCGCGTCATCCGCGCTTTCAATAAGGAGCGCCACGAGGAGCAGCGCCTGGACGAGGTATTTAGCGATTACGCGGACAACGCCATTAAGGTCAACCACCTGTTTGTGGGGCTCGACAGCTCCAGCTTCTTTTTGATGAACATCGCCGAGGTAGCGGTGCTGTGGGTGGGCGGTAACCGGGTGGGCGCCCATGCGATGCAGATCGCGAGCATCTCGGCGGTGCTGGAGTACGCGATCCTGATTCTGTTCTTTGTGATGATGGCGCAGATGGTGATTCTGACGCTTCCGCGCGCTGCGGCGTGCCTCAACCGCGCGCAACAGGTGTTGGAGATTGAGCCGAGCATTGTGGACGGCAAGCGCACGCTGGATACGTGCGCGGCGGAGCCTGTTGACAGTGCCGACGCGGTCGCCGCGTTCGATCACGTGTCGTTTCGTTTCGACGACGCCGACGAGGACACGCTGTGCGATCTGAACTTTACCTGTCGCCGCGGTCAGACGACCGCTATCGTCGGCTCGACGGGCTCGGGCAAATCGACGGTGGCCAAGCTCTTACTGCGCTTCCACGATGCCACCAAGGGCGCCATTCGCCTGGACGGCGCCGATCTGCGCAATCTTTCGCAAGGCGAGATTCGCGGGCGCATTGCCTATGTGCCGCAGAAGGCGTGGCTGTTCTCGGGCACCGTGGCAAGCAACCTGCGCTTTGGCAACGAAGAAGCGACTGAGGCCGACATGCTTCATGCGCTCCAGGTTGCCCAGAGCACCTTTGTGCTTGATCAGCCGCAGGGGCTCGATACCCCGGTGGCGCAGGGCGGCACGAACTTTTCGGGCGGCCAGCGCCAGCGTCTGGCCATCGCCCGTGCGCTCATGAAGCATGCCGATCTATATATCTTCGATGACAGTTTCTCGGCCCTGGACTTTAAGACCGATGCCGCCCTGCGCCATGCGTTGCAAGACGAGACGCGTGACGCTGCGGTGCTCATCATCGCGCAGCGCATCTCGACGATCTTGCACGCCGATCAGATCGTCGTGCTCAAGGACGGTGAGGTTGTGGGCCTGGGCACGCATGGCGAGCTTATGGAAACCTGCGAGGTGTACCGCGCCATCGCGGAATCGCAAATGAAGGGAGGTGAGTAGCATGACCGAGGAGCTCAGGAAACAAGGCGGCCTTGTCGATGCCGTCGCTGCGGACGCTGCCGATAAAACGGTCGACCAGGCTGTCGTAGCGCCCGAGCTGGATGAAGCCGCCAAGGCCGCAGCCGCGCGCGAGGCTCGCCGCCAGGCGCTCTATGAGGAAAACGAGCGCGCGGAGGATGAGCGCGCCCGAGCCGAGGCGGAACGCATGCGCGACGTGGACGATGGCGACGAGGACGAGACGCCTCGGGATACCTGGGCGACGGTGCGTCGCCTGTGGAGCGAGGCTGCCGGCGACCACTGGCGCTTCTATATCGTGTTCGCGAGCATTGTGTTCTATGCCATCTTTAACACCGCTGCGCCGGCATATAGCGCCCGCGTGATCGATGAGCTGTGGGGCCACATTCAGGTGGCGTTTGCCAACGACACCACCTTCAACATCACCTGGGAGAACTGCGGCAGGACCATCTTCATCTACTTTATGATCTGGACGGCCGCTGCCTCGTTCTACGCGCTCCAGAGCTTTTTGATGTCGAGCGTGGCCGAACGCCTCAACCTGCGTCTGCGCAACCGCATCGCTCAAAAGCTCAATCGTCTGCCGCTCGCCTATTTTGACGCACATCGTCCCGGCGAGGTCGTCAGCCGCGCGACCAATGACTTGGACAAGATGTCCGAGAGCATGCAGCGCGGCTTGCTGCAGCTGCTGGTGTCGATTGGTACGGTAGTGGGCGCTGTGGGCGTGATGTTTGTGTTCAGTGTGCCACTTACGCTGGTCTTTTTGTTCTTTACGGCGTTGTCGCTGCTGGTGACCAAGGTGGTCTCGCGCCGTACGCATGACGTAACCGGCGAGCGCCAGGAGTGGGTGTCCAAGATTACGAGTGCAGTCGAGGAAGGCTATTCGGGTCGTCTGGTGATTCGCGCGTTTAACCGCGAGCGTCAGAGTTCTGCCGAGGTGCACCAGGCCTCGGGCGAGCTGGCACGCGTGAGTGCCAAGGCCGACTTTATGATTAACGCCGTCGGCCCCGCGGTGCGCTTTATCGGCCGCCTGGCACAGATCGTGATTGCGATTGTGGGCTGCAGCATGCTGGTTGCCGGCCATATGACCGTCGGCGTGTTCCAGGCGTTCTTCCAGTTTATCTACGAGGCATCCGAGCCCATGACGCAGCTGTCGTTTACCTTCAACTCGCTGCAGAGCGCGCTGGCGAGTGCGGAGCGCGTGTTCGACCTGCTCGATGAGCCCGAGATGGA
>USBA01000182.1 GCA_900552735.1 uncultured Collinsella sp.
TCGTTTTCGTTCACCTGCACGTCCTTTCGCTCGGTTCTGCGAAGAATGCCGCGAATAGATTTCCTTCGTCCTCAGTTATCTCTCGTAATTATCTCTCATCTTTCTGTTATCTCTCATATTAGAGATGAGCGAGAGATGAAAGATAGGATGTCTGCCATCTGTTTTATTTAAACATGTTTTTGCTGGTAAAACAATCTATATTGAGACAATATTATGGTTGCCTGTCTCTTTGCAGCATTGTTATCTCTCATATTTATCTCTCATCTTTCTGTTATCTCTCGTATTAGAGGCGAATGAGATATGAGAGATGTGTGGGCGTCGGATGAGTGTGGATTTTGGACGGTCGGGAAATGAGGGTGGATATTTGGACGGTTTTTGGGCGTTTTGAGGCTGATTCCGTCCGAAAATCCACTCTCATTCGATAGGCGTCCAAGTTTCCACGCTCGCGCGGCGGTCACGCAGGGCCTTTGCCCAATCCGCCAGCATCGTCTTCAGTTCGCCGCAGAGCAACGGCCCCATATGGGTATACTCTCGAGGATTCGACTCGATTCGCCCCCGCTGGGGCGTCAAAGGAGACTGCATATGCCCACCACCTCAACCGACCCGCGCGCCGCTGCTGCCGCGCTGCTGGTGCCCGGCACTACCTGCCACGGCTTTGCCGTCGAGCGCTGCGAGACCGTGCCCGAGCTCGACTCGGACGCCTACGTGCTGCGCCACACTGCCTCGGGCGCTCGCCTGCTGTACCTGGCGTGCGACGACGAAAACAAGGCCTTTGCCATTGGCTTTAAGACGCCGCCGGCCGATTCCACCGGCGTGTTCCATATTCTTGAGCACTCGGTGCTGTGCGGATCGGCCAAGTTTCCCGTCAAGGAGCCGTTCGTGGACCTGATCAAGAGCTCCATGCAGACGTTCCTCAACGCCATGACCTACCCCGACAAGACCATCTACCCCGTTGCCACCACCAACGAGCAGGATCTGTACAACCTGATGGACGTGTACCTGGACGCGGTGTTCAACCCGGCCATCTATACCAAGCCCACCATTTTTGAGCAGGAGGGCTGGCACTACGAGCTGGACCTGCCGGAGGGCGCCGAGGGCGAGGGCGAGGGCAGCTCCGAGAGCCTGCGCGAGGGCACGCTGCGCTATAACGGCGTGGTGTTCAACGAGATGAAGGGCGCGCTGTCCGACCCCATGAGCGTGCTGGACGACGCCGTCAACGCCGCGCTCTACCCCGACACCGCCTATGCGCACGAGAGCGGTGGCGACCCGCGCGCGATCCCCGCGCTCACCTACGAGCAGTTCCTGGACACGCACGCGCGCCACTACAATCCTTCCAACTCCTACATCACGCTCTACGGCGACCTGGACGTGGACCGCGCGCTGGCCTTTTTAGACGAGCGCTATCTGTCGCAGCCGAGCGCCGCGAGCCGCCGCATGGACGCCGCCGTTGCTGCCGGCGAGGACCCGTCCACGCTGGCGCCCAATCCGCTGGGCGTGCAGGCGCCCGTGACCTGTGAGTATAAGCGCGTCGAGATGGCAACCACGCCCGAGAACGCCCTGGTTGGCCTGGGTCTTGTGCTGGGCAGCGCGCTCGACCGCAAGCGTACGATCGCGGCAGATATCCTGTTCGAGGCGCTGCTGGGCTCCAACGAGGCGCCGGTTAAGAAAGCCATTCTGGCCGCCGGCCTGGGCGGCAACGTGGTGAGCTACACCGCGGCCGAGAGCCTGCAGCCCTACGAGCTCATCATGCTGCAAAATGCGCAGCCCGGCGTGGCGCGCGAGCTGCGTCGCGTGTTCCAGGACGCCTGCCGCAACCTGTGCGAGCACGGCGTTCCGCGCGAGCGCCTAGAGGCCATCATCAGCAGCAACGAGTACGACCTGCGCCAGCGCGACTATGGCATCGCCGACGGCGTGGCCATTGCGTGCGACGCGCTGAGCACCTGGCTCTACGATGACGACTCCGCGACGCTGGCACTCAAGTACGGCCCGGTGTACGAGGAACTGCGCGATGAGCTGGACGGCAGCTATTTTGAGGACCTGCTGCGCGAGCTGGTGCTGGAAAACGACCATATGGCGCTGGTCGAGCTGGTTCCGGTGGACGCTGCCGAGGGTGCGGAGGGTGCCGAAGCTGCCGAGCTGGCTGCCAAGCGCGATGCCATGACCGATGCCGAGCTGGCCGACGTGGTCGAGCGCACGGCCGTGCTGCGTGCCGCGCAGGAGGCCGAGGACACGCCCGAGGACAAGGCCACGCTGCCGCGCCTGCGTGTATCCGACATTGGCGAGGCGCGCCCCGAGCCGCCGCTTGTTGTGGACACGACTGCGCCCATCCCCTGTCTGCGCCACGGCATTCCCACCAACCGCCTGGCCTACGCCATGCAGTATTTCGACCTGAGCTGCGTCGCATTTGAGGACCTGCCCTATGTGACGCTGCTCTGCCGCCTGCTCAAGCAGCTGCCCACGCGCGATCATTCGGCAGAGGAACTCGACAACCTGCTCGCCGGCAAGCTGGGCTTTTTGAGCTTTACGACCGAGGTCATGACCCAGCCCGAAGTGGACGGCGTGCGCCCCTACCTGCTGGTGAGCGCCGGCGCCCTGTCCGAGAAGATCGACGCGCTGGCGAGCCTGCCGCGCGAGGTGTGGTCGAGCACGCTGCTGCTCGATGCTGACGCCGACCGCGTTCGCGACGTGCTCACGCAGATTCGCATTGGGCTTGAGCAGGGCTTTATTAACAACGGCCACTCGGCGGCGCTCGGTCGCGCGATGAGCTACAGCTCGCCTTCGGCCGTGGTGCGCGAGCAGCTTTCGGGCGTGGATTTCTATCTGTTCCTGCGCGATCTGCTCGAGCACTTTGACGAGCGCGTGGACGGGCTGCGTACCAAGCTTGCCGAGCTGGCGGAGCGCATCTTTGTGGCCGATGGCTGCATGGCGAGCTTTACCGGCAGCGACGAGGACTTTGACGCGTACTGGGATGCCGCGGACAACCTGGGGCTGGGCGCTGGCGACGGCGGCGATGCCGGCCGCGACGCGCTCATGGTGCCGACGCCGCGCGACCGCCACGAGGCTTTCGTTATCCCCAGCGACATCTGCTTTGCGGCGCGCGCGTGCGACCCGCGTCGCCTGGGCATCGACGTAACGGGCGCCTGGGCGGTTGCCGCCAACGCACTCTCCTACGACTACCTGTGGAACGAGATCCGCGTTAAGGGCGGTGCGTACGGCTGCGGATTCCGCGCGGCAGGCGAGCGCCAGACGGCGTTCTACACCTACCGCGACCCGGCGGTCGATCCTTCGATTGAGCGCGTGGAACGCGCGGGCGCATGGCTCGGCAACTTTGAGCCCGACGAGGCCGCCTTTGAGGGCTTTATCGTGAGCTGCGTGAGCGGCATAGACGCGCCCGTGAAGCCGTACGCGCTCACCAAGCGCCGCAACACGACCTACTTGGCCGGGCTCGATCCGCATGCACGCGAGGAGCGCCGCGCCCAGATGCTCGCGGCCACACCCGCTGAGCTGCGCGCACTCGGCGCCGATGTGACGCGCATCGCAGCCGAGTCGCCAACGTGCGTCTTTGGCGGCCGAGACGTCATCGCCAAGAGCAACGCCGGCTTTAACGTCATCGACCTGCTGGCCTAACCACAGCCAAGCAAAACCACCACAAAGGGGACAGGCACCTTTGTGGTGGTTTGCGAGTGGGCCGCTACTTGATAAACGGGTTCAGCCTGGCCTCTAACGGATTGAGCTCGTACATGGTTGCAAAGCACTCACGACCATAATCGGAGCCGTTGCTCCAGCTACCCTGGTCGACGTCGTACTCTGCATCCAGACGAATCCACTCCTCCGGCTTGTTCTTCTCGTGCTTGTTGCAGAAGTAGCGCTG
>USBA01000183.1 GCA_900552735.1 uncultured Collinsella sp.
AAAAGGGCGCGCAACGATTACAGCGTACTACCCACGACCTCGATTATGGCAAATATCGGCACTAAAAACGGCAGCAATGGCAAGGAGCGCGATTTTGTGATGAGGCAGGCGACAGCAAGGGCAAGGAGCGAGACAGCAAACGCAACGATGCCACCCAGAGGGTCGAGGATGCAAAGGGCAAAGAGCGCCTTGGCGTCCCCCATGCCAATGCCGGGAGCGTGGCGAATACGACGCCAGAGCGACTCAGCAAACACAAGGGCAAGGTAGACGATGACCGCAAGACCGGCGTGCTCAAGCGCCGTGTTAATGCCCCTGTCGAGCCAAACGCCTGCAAACGCCGCCACGGCACACGCGCCGGCAAGTTCATTGGGAAACCGCCGCTCACGGGCATCAATCGCCGCGCCAACAAAGATGCAAATCCAAAACGGAATAAAGACAATCTAACACCTCCTTGGGCAGCAGCTCAAACGCAAAAACCACCACAAAGGTACTGTCCCTTTGTGGTGGTTTTGATCGTAGTTATTTGGCGCCTTGCATGACCTCGTCGAGGGTAACGCTTACGGCGTGTTGCGTCGGCACCCAGTCAACCTTCAAGAACAGAGCAGCCACCGTGATGGGGATATAGCTGAACATAAAGATCGGGAAGGTAAACAGGTTAGTCACCAGACGCCACTTTTGCGCGCAGTGAATGTGCTTGTACTCAAAGATAGTCGTGAGCAGCGCCAGGATAAAGAACGTCTGATACATCATGGCGAAGGTCATAATGAGCGAAGCGGCGCACGCCTGCATCTCGACTTCGGTAGCCAAGAAACCATGCGAAAGACCGCCCACGATCAGGAACGTCGCGTTGGCGAGCATGGAGATCAGGGACAGCAGCATGCCCGGAGCGATGGTCATAAACATGTCGTACGCGGCAAAGCGATGATAGCGGAACGTCGATTTGACAAGATGCTTGCCATAGGTAAAAAAGACCTGGTAGAAGCCCTTGGTCCAGCGCATACGCTGCTTCCAGGATGCCTTGAACGTCACGGGTTGCTCGTCAAAGAACTCCGCAGGCGCATAACCGATGCGAATGCCGTGAATGGCGCAGAACGTGGTGAACTGAATGTCCTCAGTCAGCGTGTGGAACTGCCAGCCGTGCATGCCCTCGATAACACTGGCAGAAATGAGATAGCCCGAACCCGATACAGCGCAGGAAGTCTTGCAGATGTTGCGCGCATTGTTAAGGAAGCGCGCCTCGCGCAGATACCACGTGGCGTTGGCCGCAGAGATCCACGAACTGCCGAAGTTCTTAGAGTTGCGATAGCTGGTGACCACATGAAAGCCTTGGTCAAAAGCATCGTTCATCTTGGATACGTAATCACGGGAAATGACATTATCGGCATCGAAAATAAAATAGCCCTCAAAGGTATCGGGATACTCGTTGAGAATGCGGTCGAAGCCAAAGTCCATGACCCAGCTCTTACCCTTGCGGGCAAGGTCATTACGCTCATAGACAATGGCGCCCGCCTCGCGCGCGAGCTGCGCCGTGTTGTCGGTGCAGGCGTCGGCGACCACGAAGACCTCAATAAGCTCGGACGGATAGTCCTGATCCTTGATGGAGCGAACGAGGTTGGCGATCACGGCCTCCTCGTTATGCGCAGCGATAAAGAAGGCATAGCGGTGAAGTTTTTTGGCCTTGGGAGGCGCGACCTCGCCACGAAGAGCGCCAATGACAAAGAAGACCACCTGGTACAGAAAGCAGACCGTGAGCAGCGTGACGACAATCTGGTTGAAGATCACGATGGGTGTGTTGGTTTGTAAAAAGGCGAGCATGCAGGCTCCCAGCAACGCGTTACGTAAACAATCGTATATCTTACCGCAGGCTTACCGAGTTCAAGAAACCACCTAATACTGGCTAGGCTTCGAGCAGACCGAGCTGCGGGACGATTTCGTCGCCAGCGACAGTGCGGCCGAGCGAACGAGGGGCCAGATCATCCAGAACCGCCGCAAGGTCCCACGGCAGCTCGTCACGGCACTCAATGCGCTCCCCCGTCACGGGGTGGTCAAACGCCACGCGCCAAGAATGGAGGAACTGCCTGGTCAGGCCCTGATCGGCGCGTGCATCGCACTTACCGTAGAGCGGATCGCCCACGCAGGCGTGGTTGATATGGCGCATGTGCACGCGAATCTGATGCGTGCGGCCCGTAAACAGGTGGCACTCGACGAGCGTATAGCCGTCGTCAAATCGCGTGGAATCGAAGCGCTCGAGGACCTTAAAGGTCGTAATGGCCTGGCGCGCGAAAGGATCGTCCGAAACCGCCATCTTGACACGGTCACGCGTAGAACGGGCAATGCCGGTGTTAATGGTGCCCTCATCCATAGCGATATGTCCGTGAACGAGCGTGATATAGCGACGATCGAGCGTGCGCGTGCGAATGAGATTTTGGAGCGCGCGCTGCGTGTCGTCGTCTTTTGCCGCAAGCATGAGGCCCGAGGTATCGCGATCTAAACGATGCACGATGCCGGGGCGGTCCTCACCCTGCACGGTACCCAGATGGTCAATGCCGCAGTGGTAGACCAGAGCGTTCGCAAGCGTGCCGCTCTCGTGGCCATGGGCGGGATGGCACACCAGGCCGCGCTGCTTGGAGAGCACAATGAGATAAGCGTCCTCATAGCGAATGTCGAGCGGGATGGCCTCGGGAATCACATCGGTGGGATCGTGCGGCTCGGGCAAATCGACCGAAATACGATCGCCGGCTCGCACGGCGTACTTTTTGGACAGGCAGGTCTCGCCATTGACTACTACGGCACCGCCCTCAATCAGATGCGCGCAGGCAGAGCGCGTAGGGCAGCCGTCATTGGCGCCCAGATAAGCGTCAAGACGCTGACCAGCGGCATCGTCGGCAACAAGAATATGGATGTCGGCCATTAGCGCTCGTTCCTTTCGCGCATCTTGCGGGCACGCTCCCCGCGTTGCTGGGCCTTGCGCTTAGCGCGGGCCTCGTCACGGGCGTTAAGCTCGGCGGTCGCATCGACCTCACGGGCAGCGGGGCTCAAGAACATGTAGCCGAAGAGGGCGAGCACGACGCCCAAGGTAATGCCGATATCGGCCACATTGAAGACGGGAAAGTCGATGAAGGTGGTGGCAATAAAATCGGTCACGAAGCCAAAGGCCAAACGATCGATAGCGTTGCCGATAGCACCGCCCGCAACCATCGCCATGCCCACAACCTCAAGATGGGCGAGCTGGGGTGCACGAACGAGGTACACGGCAATAGCGATAATGACCGCCAACGCCAGCACGGCAAACGCGATGCCATGCCCCTCGCCCATGCTAAAGGCAGCACCGATATTACGGACAAACATAAAGTCAATGACACCGGGGATGACGGTCACATGCAAAGCGTCGCCCACGGCACGAACCGCAAGCTTGGTCAGCTGGTCGACAAGCAGCACAACGAGCGCTACCCCACCAGCAACACCCAACCGCCAACGCAAAGGCGGCGTCATATCCCCGGCACGACCCAAATCAATCCCCTACCCTCAAGAACATCGAATTACGTTTAACGCAAGTAATCATCTTATATTGCCACACGCGGAGCGCACGACATATCCACCAACGCAAGCGAAATATTCAGCTAAAAACGAAAGCGGCATTCCGAAAAACAGAATGCCGCTTGAATGTGACACAGGTAGTCAATGGGAACGTTCTTGTTTGACTAGTCGTTTAAGAACGTCCCCAACAACTAAACAATAGAAACGCCGCATTACCGTCGCCAACAGCGAAAACGTCCCTAAGCGAGCAAGGTGACGTGAAAGAGGAGGGAAGCGTACTTTGGTACGCGACCGACGATTGAACGTCAGATTGC
>USBA01000184.1 GCA_900552735.1 uncultured Collinsella sp.
GGCGCCTTTAGACGCGTGCCGGAAATCCAAGGGTTATACCCTAAGAGCAAACCACCCCTTTTAGGGGTGGTTTTGATGCCGAGGGGCTTCCTACCGCGGCAGGCGAATCGTAAAGCGGCTGCCAACGCCCTCGACTGAGGTCACGCCAATGACGCCGCCATGGCTATCGACGATCCACTTGGCAATGGCAAGCCCCAGACCCGAGCCCTGCGCGCCGGCATCGCGTGCGTTGTCGGCACGGTAGAACCGCTCGAACGCGTGAGCTGCGGATTCCTGGTTCATGCCGATGCCCTCGTCCTCAACACTTATGTCGATCGTACCCATGCCCGCATCGGGCGCTACGCCAAATGTGACGGTCGTTCCCGCATCCGAGTACTTGGCGGCGTTTTGCACGATCACGCGCAGGGCCTGCTTCACGAGCGCCACGTCAACGGGCGCGTCACAGCGCGGGTCGCTGGCAAGTGCGGTGTCGTACGCCAGCCGATACGTATGCTCGGTATCGATCATCTGCGATTCTTCGCATACCTCGCTGACCAGTGCGGCTAGGTTGGTATTCGCGCGCCGCAGGACCGTGCGCCCGGCATCGCCGCGCGCCAAAAACAGCAGCTGCTCCACAAGCTCTTGCATGTGCTCGCTTTCGGCCTTGAGGGATGCGATGGACTCCGCCAGCACGTCCGGGTCGTCTTTGCCCCAGCGGTCGAGCATGTTTACGTAGCCCTGAATCACCGCGATGGGCGTGCGCAGCTCGTGGCTCGCGTCGTTGACAAAGCGCATCTGCTGCAGCTTGGCCTCTTGCATCTGGCGCAGCAGGCGGTTGAGTGCGACCTCGATGCTCGCCAAGTCGGCGTCGCCAGTGGTGACGCTCGGCGAGTCGACGCTTGCTCGCTCGATGGCCTGCTCCAGTGTTTCCATCTTGCCGCCGGAGAGCTGCATGCGGCCGAGCTCGTCCACGCGCAAGGCCAGGTCGTTGAGCGGTGCCATGGTGCGGCGCACGCGGCGGGCGCCGCCGAGCATGTTGAGCACGCTGATGACCTGCCAACCCACAACTACAAGGTAGAGAGGCCATAGCGTGACGAGGTCCTGCGCGAGGGGGAAAGTCTTGGTGGTACGCGCAAGCTCGACGGTATAGGTGAGCGTTGTCAGGTCCCAGCCGCGCGCGGGCGTCAGCGACATGCCGCGAACGGTGGCGCTGGGGATCCATCCTGCGGTAAACGCGCCGTCGGGCAGCGTCTGGTTGTATCCATAGACGAGGATCGCCGCTGCAATCACCATCAGCAGCAGATCGAGCCAGACGTAGCCCATCAGGCGGCGCCACATATAGCCCCAGTTGATGGCGCGGGCGATGGAGGTGACGCGCTTGGCCTCGGCGTTACGCGCGGCAGACATAGCCCACCCCGCGCACGGTCTGGATGATGCGGGCGCTGCCGGCGTCTTCGATCTTGGCGCGCAGGTGCGCGATGTGCACGTCGACGTTGTTGGTGTCGCCCACGTATTCGTAGCCCAGCGCCTCGTGCGCGATGCGCTCGCGCGTGAGCACGGTTTCGGCATGCGTCATAAGCAGGGCGAGGACGTCGAACTCGCGGGCCGTGAGCGCGATGGGCGAGCCGCCGACCGTGACTTCGCGGCGGTCGGGATCGAGCGCGACCGAACCCACGGCGAGTGCGGCGGGGGAGGGCGCGGCAGCGGTCTGGGCCGTGTCGGTTGCCGGGGACATTGTGGCGATACCGGCGGCCGTGCCGCTCGCTACGCCAGCCCCGGCCCCGCCGCCAACGCCCGAAGCCGCCCGCACGGCTTCCGAGCGCTTCAGCGCCACGCGGATCCGTGCGAACAGCTCCTCGATCGCAAACGGCTTGGTCAGGTAATCGTCGGCGCCGGCGTCGAGCCCGGCAACCTTGTCCATCACGGCATCGCGCGCGGTGACCATGAGCACTGGCGCATCCTTGTGCTTGCGTATGCGCCGCAGCACCTCCATGCCGTTGAGCTGCGGCAACAGTACATCGAGCAGAATCAGATCGTAGTCGCGCTCCAGCGCCAGGTCCACGGCGGTGCGGCCGTCGGCGGCGTGCTCCACCTGGTAGCCCTCGTGCTCCAGCTCGAGCGTCACAAAGCGGGCGATTTTCTCCTCGTCCTCTACGATCAGGATTCGTGCCATGCGTGCCCCCGTCTGCGATTACTTGTCGTCGTTGAGATTTTGCTTGATGTCGTCCGCGGCGTCGGCGGCGTGATTCATAAGGTTGTTGATGCTGCCGGGCACGTCGCCGTTGCTGTCGATGCGGTAGCGCATGCCAAAGAACAGGCCAATCAGCATCAGCCATATCGTGGCGCCCCAGGCAAACAGCGCGACGATGGGGATCAGGATGGGAATGTTGAGGATGATCGCATCGCGGCGCGTGGCGATAAACTTGGTGTCCAAACTCAGGCGGAAGAGCTTTTTGAGGTACTCCCACACGCTGTCCATCTTCTTGGAGAAGTCGGTCTTTTCGCTCGACTTTTCGTAGGCGGCCTGCGCGGCGACCATCTCGGCCGAGGGCTCGTCGACCGGCGCGGACTCGGTGGCGGCGTGCGCCGATGTGGTCTGCGTCTTGCCCTGCGACTCGAGCCAAATGATGGCATCCAGAACGTTGCCGTCGGCGGCGTCGAGCGCGGCCTTGGCATCGGTGTAGCTCACGCTGCACTTGGTGCGGATGGTTTCAACTTTTTCGAGGTCGTCCATGACCTGTCCTTTCGTTCGATGGGCGCGACGCCGGGCGATTTGCCCGGGCGCGAGCGTTGCGTTCGGCGGTTTGCGTTGCGCCGCCCCGCCCTTGGTCGAACTCTATAGTGCAGGTTATAGATTAAGCGATTCTTGAGCCAAGATTAATGTTGGATGAGTTTTTGGGTGGCAGTGGGAAAAGTATTAGACCTCGATAGCGGGAGATGGGGTGCCGGTGCAAAACGGCGGCAGAAATGGGACAAGCAAGGCGAACGGATCATATGGATCAAAATCGCGTTGCAAAAGTATGAGTTTCACATATGGATGTTATTGGGTGCGTGGGCCGCTGCACGGCAGCCGTGGAAGGACCTTAATATTACTTAGGCATGCGGCATTTGACGCCAGTCCCAATTGAAAGGCCAAGGGTAAATGGCTCCATGGGCAAGTGATTCTGTTTGCTAATGACCGAAAGGGCCAATCCATCATGTTGATTAAGGTTTCTGTTTGCTTGCATGGTTCGCTAACTGCTAAAAGGTTGGCCGATTGACTGTTTATGGCATCGTTAGTCGTCGGTGTTTTATAACATTAATTTAAAATAGCTGCAGTGGCTGAATGAATATAGACAAAGGACTATCAATGGAGTGCAACTGGATTTACTTCCCATTAAACGGTCGTCCGCCGCAGTCGTTAATGGACGTTGTAAAAGCTGTAAATAAAAATATTGAGCAGATTCGTTCTGATAAGAACAGTGAGCACAGCGATAACGTGCTCCGAATTTTGGAGTTCGATTTGAAGCAATTTGGTTTCGATGTTGAGGCGGGGAAAAAGAAAAACGAGAAACTATCGATGCCAGTGTTGTATGGGGAGAAAGGCTTAATTGATAAAGCTTTTGAGGTCGATGCCGTCCATAGGGACACTAACACGATAGTGGAGATTGAGGCCGGGCGCGCTGTCGCGAACAACCAGTTTCTGAAGGATTTTTTTGAAGCGTGCATGATACAGGATGCAGCATATCTTTGTGTAGCCGTTCGTAATGTGTACAAGAGTGGTAACAACTCAAGCAGAGACTACGAAAGGGTCGTAACTTTTTTCAAAACATTGTATGCAAGCGGGCGCATGCCTGTTCCGTTAAAAGGC
>USBA01000185.1 GCA_900552735.1 uncultured Collinsella sp.
CGAGGCTATTCCGACGGGCTCTCTGGCGCTCGATGCCGCCTTGGGTATCGGCGGCGTGCCGCGCGGCCGTATCGTCGAGATTTATGGCCCCGAGTCCTCCGGTAAGACGACGCTTTCGCTCGAGATCCTTGCAGAGGCGCAGGCCATGGGCGGTGTTGTTGCATTTATCGATGCCGAGCACGCGCTTGATCCCACCTATGCCGCGCGCATCGGTGTTGATATCGATGAGGTCTTGATTTCCCAGCCCGATACGGGCGAGCAGGCGCTCGAGATCGTCGATATGCTTGTGCGCTCCGGTGCCATCGACGCCATCGTCGTCGACTCTGTTGCCGCCTTGACTCCGCGTGCCGAGATCGAGGGCGAGATCGGTGACACGACGGTGGGTCTGCAGGCTCGCTTGATGAGCCAGGCGCTCCGCAAGCTTGCCGGCTCGCTTGCCAAGTCCAACACGACCTGCATCTTCATTAACCAACTGCGCGAGAAGATCGGCGTCATGTACGGCAACCCCGAGACCACCACGGGCGGCCGCGCACTCAAGTTTTTCTCTTCCGTGCGAATCGATATTCGCAAAATCGATACCATCAAGCTCAAGGACGAGGTTATCGGCAATCGCGTGCGTGCCAAGGTCGTTAAGAACAAGGTGGCCGCTCCGTTCCGCTCGGCTGAGTTTGACATCATGTATGGCACCGGCATCTCCAAAGAGGGCTCGATTCTGGATATGGCCGTCGAGTGCGGCATCTGTAAAAAGATGGGGTCCTGGTTTGCCTATGGCGAGGATAAGCTCGGCAACGGTCGCGAGGCCGCCAAGACGTTCCTGCGCGAGCACCCCGATTGCGCCGACGAGATCGAGCACAAGGTTCGCCTTGCCTGCGGCCTTGAGTATGACGACGATGCCCCCTCCGAGGTTGAGTTGACCGATCAGCCCGCCCCCGAGGAGTTTGATGAGCTGTACGCCATCGATGGCTCCGCAATGCTCGACGATGACGACGAGTAGCGGATGCCGACATGTCGTATACGGTGACCGAGGCCACGGTCGTTTTTCCCGATAAGAAAGCGGCCTCCTCGTTCTCGAGCGGTTATGCGTCTAAAAAGCCCTGTGCGCATATCGATTGCGATCTTGAGGGCGGTTTCGAACGTTCCATTTGGATTCCCGTGCGCGTGGCGCGCCTGTACGTTAAGAACCGCCCCGATCTTCCCTGTGATTGGGATGACTTTCGCGAGGCGGTGCAGCTTATCGAACGCAAATGTGCGCTCACCATGGTGACAGAGATGCTTTCGCGCCGCGATCATGCCACGGGCGAGGTGCGCGATAAGTTGGCGCGCTATGGCTTTCGACAGCCCGCGATCGATTTTGCGGTTGCTCGAGCGACCGAGTATCGGTTTTTGGACGAGAACCGCTTTTGCTCGTACTTTATCGAAGAGCGCAAACGTCGCGGTTGGGGACAGCGCAAGATCGAGGTTGAGCTCAAGCGTCGTCATGTCGTGCTTGACGATATCCCCGGGTATCCTGAGGCGTATTTTACCGTGGATGACGACTTGACTCGTGCATCGGCCTTGCTCGCTAAACGTCGCGTACCCGAGGTCCGTGCATTCGAAAAGCTCGTCAGATTTTTGATGAGTAAGGGTTTTTCGTATCACATCGCCGCCGATGCCGTTAAGGCGCGCCTCGATGTCTCAAGTGAGGAATGCGCCGTGTAAGCGTAGCACCCGTTACGCCCCTGCCGTTCACCGCTCGATTGGTGCCGTGCCGGGTGCGTTTATTTGACAGTTGTTGCGGTTCAACGTAGGATAATCACTGTCATTTGCTTTGTGATATGTGCTCATCTGTGATGAGTTTGTTTATATGTTTATTTGTATCCGACCCGCATAAGCTGCGCCCATATTACTCAAATGTCGCGAGCCGTTCGTAAGGACGGTTCGTTTTGCTGTGTAACGAATCCATAAAAAGGAGTGAGCATGCCTATCATTGCAGCGCTCGTTGGCCTCGTTTTGGGTGCCATCGCCGCCATTGCCTACATGCGCACCGCCAAGCAGGGTAGTCTTCACGAGGCCGACGAAAAGATTCAGTCGGCACACGCGCAGGCAGAGTCCCTGATCGGTGATGCAAAGCGTCAGGCCGAGACCCTCAAAAAAGAGGCTCTGCTCGAGGCCAAGGAAGAGATCATCAAGAACAAGCAGGCCGCCGAGGCCGAGGACAAGCAGCGTAAGAGCGAGATTCGCACGCTCGAAAACCGCGTGATGCAGCGCGAGGAATCGCTCGATCGTCGCAACGATGCGCTCGATAAACGCGAGCACCAGCTGTCCAGCCAGGCCGGTCAGGTCGAGAAGCGCTCTCGCGAGCTTGAGGAGCTCTGCGCCAAGCAGACCTCCGAGCTCGAGCGTATTGCCGACCTTACGCGCGAGGACGCTCACAAGGAGCTGCTCGACAAGGTCCGCGGCGAGGTTACCCACGAGGCGGCCACCATCATCCGTGAGTCCGAGCAGCAGGTCCGCGCCGAGTGCCACAAGACCGCCCAGGAGATTCTCTCCCTGGCGATTCAGCGTTGCGCCGCCGACCATACCGCCGAGGTCACCGTCACTTCCGTGCATATTCCCTCCGATGACCTCAAGGGTCGCATTATCGGCCGCGAGGGTCGCAACATTCGCACCTTTGAGCAGGTGTCCGGCGTCAACCTCGTGATTGATGACACTCCCGAGACCGTTGTACTCTCGAGCTTCGATCCGGTCCGTCGTGAGACCGCCCGCGTGGCACTTGAGAACCTCATTGCCGACGGTCGTATTCACCCCGCCCGCATCGAGGAGATGTATCACAAGGCCGCCGATTTGGTTCAGCAGCGCGTGCGCGAGGCCGGCGAGCAGGCCGCCTTCGATACTGGTATCCACGACCTGCATCCCGAGATCGTCAAGACCCTGGGTGCTCTTCGCTACCGCACTTCATTTGGTCAGAACGTTCTGCAGCACTCGCTTGAGGTCTCCGACCTGTGCGGCGTTATGGCTTCCGAGCTTGGTCTGGATGTTGTGACCGCCAAGCGCGCCGGTCTTCTGCACGACCTGGGCAAGGCCATCGACCATGACGTTGAGGGTCCGCATGCTGTGATTGGTGCCGAGCTTGCCCGCCGTTATGGTGAGAAGCCCGTTATTGTCCACGCGATCGAGGCCCATCATGCCGACGTCGATCCCAACACGGTGCTCGACGTTCTGGTCCAGGCTGCCGATGCCGTCTCCGCTTCTCGCCCCGGTGCCCGCCGCGAGTCGGCCGAGAACTACATCAAGCGCCTTGAGAAGCTCGAGGAGATCGCCAACTCTCACGACGGCGTCGAGCGTACCTATGCCATGCAGGCCGGTCGCGAAGTCCATGTCATGGTCCAGCCGGATAAGATCTCCGATGCCCAGTCCACGGTGCTTGCGCACGATATCGCCCACCAGATCGAGGAAGAGATGGAATATCCCGGTCAGGTGCGCGTCGTCGTGATTCGCGAGAGCCGTGCCGTCGATATCGCTAAATAACATGAACGACGCGAACGAGCTCATCTCATTTATCGCGTCGATGTCGGGGGAGGGCAACCTTCGCGTCGAGGAAAACCTTGGCGAGGGATATGTCCGCCTCCGCGTTTCGGAGGCCGAGCGCCGTCAAGCGAAGCATGACATTCAGCATGTAGAGGACATTGTCATCGAGATGCTGCGTAATGCTCGTGATGCCGGAGCCGATAAGGTCTATCTTGCCACGGCCAAGGAGGAGGGTGTTCGCACCCTCCTCTTCCTGGATAACGGTTCTGGTGTGCCGCAGGATATGCAGGAGCGTATCTTCGATGCTCGTGTCACC
>USBA01000186.1 GCA_900552735.1 uncultured Collinsella sp.
CACGTTACGCGCGGCATCGGAGCCGGCCGCCATGGCGACGGAGCAGTCGGCCTCCTTGAGCGCCAGCACGTCGTTGACGCCGTCGCCTGTCATGGCCACGGTGTGCTCGCGGCGCTTGAGCGCCTGCACGAGCTCACGCTTCTGCTGCGGGGTCACACGACCAAAGACATGGTAGCGGTCCACTGCGGCATCGAGCTTGGCCGGCGTATCGAGCGTCGTGGCGTCCACATAAGCGTCCGCCCCTGGCACGCCCACCACGCGCGCGATCGACGACACCGTACGCGGGTCGTCGCCACTGATCACGTTAAGGGTCACGCCCTGCTCGTTAAAGTAGCCGATGGTCTCGGCCGCCGAGATACGAATCTCGTCGCGGATGGTCACAAAGCCCACGGGCTCGGCCTCGCCTACCATATCGCCATCGGGCGTAAAGCCGTCTACGCTCGCCACCACGAGCACGCGGCAGGTATCGGCAAGCTCGGCGACACGGTTCTCGACCTGGGCAAACGCACGATCAGAGAGCACAAACTGCGCCGCACCCATCACATAGGAGCCCTGTGCAAACGACGCGCCGCTCCACTTTTTGGAAGACGAGAACGGAATGACCGACAGCGGCTCGGACACCTCGACCGGGCGATCGGCGTAATAGTTGAGCAGTGCCTGGCAGGTCTCGTTGGCATCGGCCGAAGTCGCACGTGCCACGTTAGCCAGCGCAAAATCGAGCACCGTGGTATCGACGGGAACAGATGCCTCGTTCTCCCCCAGGCCCAGGGCAACGCCCTCGACCGGTAGCGGATAGGTACCCTCGACCTCCATGCGACCCGATGTGATGGTGCCCGTCTTGTCCAGGCACAGCACGTCGACGCGCGCGAGCGTCTCAATGCAGTAGAGCTGCTGCGCGAGTACCTTGCGGCGCGCCAGACGCACCGTGGCGATGGCAAGCACCGACGAAGTCAGCAGCACCAGGCCCTGCGGAATCATGCCCAAAAGAGCGCCCACCGTAGACAGCAGCGCCGACGAAGGCACGCGACCGGCAAGCAGCTCGGAAAAACACCACGAAAGCGCGCTATCGCCCGGCGTACCGGCGGCATCCCACAGCTCGCTCACGCTCGAGGCAAAGAGCGCCAGGCCGAGCGGAATCATAATGAGGCTCGCAAAGCGCACGATGGCGTTGAGCGCATTCATGATCTCGGAATTGACCTTTTTGACGTACTTGGCCTCGTTGTTGATCTTGGCCACGTAGTTGTCGGCGCCAACATGGATCACGCGGGCGCGCAGCAGGCCCGAGTCGATAAAGCTGCCGCTCATGAGCTCGGAGCCGGGCTGCTTTTTGATGAGATCGCTCTCGCCCGTCAGCAGGCTCTCGTTCACGAGTGCCTCGCCCGAAACCACCACGGCGTCGGCCGGAATCTGGTCACCGCGCCCCAAGCGGATGATGTCATCGAGCACGATCTGGTCCAAGTCGAGCTCTACCTCGGCGCCGTCGCGCACCGCGATGGCCTTCTTAGAGGTGAGCAGCGTAAGCTTATCGACCATCCGCTTGGAGCGCATGGACTGGATGACGCCAATTGCCGTGTTCAAGAACACCACGAACAGGAACGTCAGGTTCTTAAACGAACCGGTCAGCAACACCAAAATCGCCAAAACCACGTTGATCAAGTTAAACAGCGTGCAGAGGTTCTCGATGATGAGCTCGCGGACCGACTTGGTCTTGAGTTCCATGTTGCGGTTGATCTTACCGGCGGCGATGCGCTCCTCGACCTCGGCGGTCGAGAGTCCGTGCTCGATATCCGTTGCTGCCATACCTTGTCCCATCACGTCGCGTCGGTATAAGAAAACCGCCCGGACCATGCGAGGTTCGGACGGTCTTACGTTCGAGGGTGCCCCATGTTGGATTCGAACCAACGGCCTTCTGCTCCGGAGGCAGACGCTCTAATCCCCTGAGCTAATAGGGCGAACGGTTGGCATTATACCCAAGTGCGCCACGGGCTAACAAAAGAATAGAAAAAGCTTTGCAATTACGTGGGAGACGCGGCGCAGAGGCTCACCTTAGAACGCAAAAGTGAAACAATTAGTATAAACTCTCATGCACATATATAACGGCTCGCGATGCGGGCCGTTTTTGCAAGAGCTATCCATCGAGGTGAGAGGCACACCATGATTGCGATTTTAAAGCAGAGCGCCAGCGACGAGGCCGTCGGCCATATCGTCAGCTGGATTGAGAAAAAGGGCCTGAAGACCGACGTCTCGCGCGGCGAGAACGAGACGATCATCGGCCTGGTGGGCGATACGACCAAGATCGACCCGTTCCTGCTCGAGTCCATGGACGTCGTCGAGCGCGTGCAGCGCGTCTCCGAGCCCTTTAAGCGTGCCAACCGCAAGTTCCACCCTGAGGACTCCGTCATCGACTGCGGCCACGGCGTCAAGATCGGCGGCGACCAGTTCCAGGTCATCGCCGGACCCTGCTCCGTCGAGGGCGAAAACCTCATTCGCATCGCACGCCGCGTAAAGGCCGCCGGCGCCACGATGCTGCGCGGTGGCGCCTACAAGCCCCGCACCTCCCCTTACGCCTACCAGGGCATGGGTCCCGCCGGCCTGGACCTGCTATGCGAGGCATCCGCCGAGCTCGACATGCCGATCGTCACCGAGATCATGGACCCACGCGACGTGCAGGTCTTCCTGGACAAGAAGATCGACGTCATGCAGATCGGCGCCCGCAACGCGCAGAACTTCCCCCTGCTCAAGGAGGTCGGCAAGACCAAGACCCCGGTCCTGCTCAAGCGCGGCATGTCCGGCACCGTCGACGAGTTGCTCATGGCTGCCGAGTACATCATGAGCGAGGGCAACGACAACGTCATCCTGTGCGAGCGCGGCATTCGCACCTTCGAGACCCGCACCCGCAACACCTTCGACCTCAACGCCGTGCCGGTGCTGCACCACCTATCGCACCTGCCCGTCGTCGCCGACCCCAGCCACGCCACCGGCTACACCCGCTATGTCGAGCCCATGGCGCTCGCCGCGACTGCCTGCGGCGCCAACGGTCTGGAAATCGAGGTCCACGACGACCCGAGCCACGCTTGGTCCGACGGTGCTCAGGCCCTCACCCCCGACCAGTTCGACGACACCATGCGCCGCATCCGCGCCATCCGCGAGGTCGTCTGCCAAGAGACCGTTCAGGAGTAACCCATGGGTACGGTGAGAAACGCACGCGTTAACCAGGGTGGCCCCAAGTGCGCCGGCATCGTGGGCCTGGGCCTCATCGGCGGCAGCTTTGCCCGCGGCTATGCGCAGGCGGGCGTCCGCGTGCTGGCCTGGGACCCCGATGACGACGTCATGACGGCCGCCAGCATGGGCACCGTTGCCGGCGAGCTCAACGACAAGACGCTCGGCGAATGCGACATCATCGTCCTGGCATGCTACCCCGAGGCATGCATCGAGTGGCTCGAGGCCCACGCTCAGGCGCTCGCCGACGCCACCGACACCGATGCCATCATGGGCCCCGTGGTGATCGACACCGTGGGTGTGAAGGGCATCGTGTGTGAGCGGGCCTTTGAGCTCGCACGAGAGCACGGCTTTTACTTTGTGGGCGCACACCCCATGGCGGGCACCCAGTTCTCGGGCTACGCCCATTCCAGCGCCGACCTGTTCCAGGGCGCACCGCTCGTGCTCGTTCCGCCTGCGGTAGACGATGCTCTTAAGCTGGAGCTCTTGGGCCAGGTTCGCGAGATGGTGCGTCCCTTGGGGTTTGGCAAGTTCAGCGTGACCACCGCCACCGAGCACGACCGCGTGATCGCCTTTACGAGCCAGCTCGCGCACGTGGTGT
>USBA01000187.1 GCA_900552735.1 uncultured Collinsella sp.
TGGTGGTTTGTTCGCGCCGGGGCCCGCCTGGTTTTTATTTTTCTTACCGCCCTCTCAATGGCACCAACCCCCCGGGGCCCATTTGGGGGGGGGGGGGTTTGTGGGGTCGTGGGGTGTGTTCTTAAATTAAAAAACTGGGCGGGCCCTACGTTAACTCGGCAAGGGGAGTGCGATTCCCTGATCGCTCGCTTAATCTGATAGGGAATTGTGTGAGGCCGGAGCCTTGGCTCCGGCCTCCCCATATAAGGGCTCGGCAAAGCAGAGCCACTAAATTTGCATCAGCCTTCAAAACATGTTTGAGAACGGTGCCTGGAGTACGTGCCCCTAGGGCAGGAATGAGGTTGCTTTCCAACGCATTCCGCAGGGGGCGGCATTATTTTGTAGCGCGAAGCGCGGATCAAAATAATGCCGCATGCCCGAGGACGCGTTGGAAAGCAACCTCATTCCTGCCCGAACAGGTCAGTCTACCTGCGCATTTACAAATTCGTAAACTTTTTTCAAAAAAGTGCTTGCACAGTTCTCGAATCATAGGTTATTATCTTCCTCGTTGAACGCGCGGGTTCAACAAAGCGAACCGCGAATCAACAACATAGCATGTCGGAGTGGCGGAATTGGCAGACGCGCTAGCTTGAGGTGCTAGTGACCGCTTTTTGGTCATGCGGGTTCAAGTCCCGCCTCCGACACCATCGCATTTGAGAAGCCTCTTCGGAGGCTTTTTTGTTACCGATAGACGGTGAGGTTCACGATGGAAACGCTTGAGCGCAATGAGTGGGCGGACGTTGCCCAATTGGTCGAGATCACGAGCGATGCTGTCATTATCTGCGAGCTCGACGGAACCATTTTGCATGTAAATAATCGCTTGCTCGACTTGATGTGCGAGGAGCGTTCCGATGTGATCAACGGGGACGTTAAAGACCTCTTGTACTCGTCGGCTTTTGAACGCGCGACAGAGCATCGGCTTCCTTTTGAGACCAATGGAACAAAGAGCGAGTTGATGCTCAAGTTAAGTGACGGATCGTTTATTCCCGTCCTGGTTTGTGCCGGCTCGGTTACGCCGCCTCGAATCTTTGGCCGCCGTGCGCCGCGCGTTCTGGTGGCACTCCATAGCATCGAAGAACAGTATTCGCACGACCGTCAGCTCAAGCGTGCGCTTTCGGAGCTTAGAGTGGCGAATAAGCGTCTCTCGGGTACATTGTCGGTCATTATGAGCACGGTGGGCTCCGATGAGCTGCCCAGTTTGTTAGATATCGTTTTGAACCAGCTTGTAGGAACGCTCGATGCTTCGGGTGCCGCTATCTATTTTTCTGAGAGCGGCGGCTTTAAGCTTCGCGGTGTTTCCAAGGAGCTGCTCGACAGCTACCTGCCCGAGTTTTTGCCGTATGGCGCTGGCATTCCGACGTATGTTCTTCGCGAGTCGCGTGCTTGTCGCTTGTCGATTCAACAGGACCTTGAGGGCGATAAGGCCGCCTCCGGTATGTTCATGGACCTGGACAATCGTTCTAAGCACCTGTTGCGCGTGCAGGATATGCCTCCGTACCGCAGCGAGATCTGTCTTCCCGTTTTTTACGGTACGCAGATCCTTGGCGTGCTGGAAGTTGGTTGGAAGCGCCCTCAGGCACCGCTCGCCTATGACGTTAATGTACTCGAGGTCATTTGCGATTACCTGTCTATCCAGCTGGTCGGCATGGCATCGAGCCTTCGCTCTCGTCGCACGGCCGAGCTTGGCCGCTCGCTCAATGTCTTACGTGATGAGTTGTTTACCTTTCTAGACGATTCCGCCGCGGCTACCCAGGCTATATCGTCCGAGATTTGCAATATGCTCAACTGTCATTTTTGCCCTGTTGAGTATGACGCCAGTCTGGGCTCCTATGTCATAGATTTTGAAGGCGGCAGTCGCGTTGCTTTGCCGGACGATCCCGAGAAACTTTTCTTTTCCACGACGGCGCCAGCGGCACGTTTGGGGGTTGGCTCTGATGGCTTTGAGGCGTCTGTTTTGGGCGGCACGAGTGCCGAGGATCTTAAACACGTCCGTATAACTCGCGTTGACGAATCGATGCCTATGGGAGGCTGGCTTAGGGCGCATGGTCTGCCTTGCCAGGGTCTCTACGTCGACACCGGCATCGAGGCGGGGCGCCCGCGCTCTGAGGGTGATGGCAAACACAGCAACGACGCGATCGTTCCTGCTTCTGTTGCGAAAGGCCCGACGACGCGCGCGCTTCTGCTTCGTGACGGTAGTCAAGAGCCGATTGATGACCTTGAATATGACTACTTGGTGCACTTGGCGCATGACTTTGAACTGATCTACGAGGGCGAATCTCAAAAGCGCGAGGAGCGCCATATCGCTCAGACCCTCCAGATTGGCATGAGAAATTCGCTTGGTGACGTTCCGGGTATCGCGACCGATTCGGTATACCTTTCGGCAACGAATTCGGCGTTGGTTGGCGGCGACTTCTATACTCTTGTCCGTCTTCCCGACGATTGCGCCGTTATGATTTTGGGCGATGTATCCGGCAAAGGAATCGAGGCGGCGTCGATGTCAGCGCTCGTCAAGACGGCGCTGACGGCCTATGCCTGGGAGGGTGCTGGGCCCGCCCGTATGGCCCGCTCGCTCAATAGCATGCTCATGGGCTTTTCGAGGGTCGAGACGTTCGTGACGGCGTTTATCGCCAAGATTGATCTTAAAGCGGGTCGCGCTACCTACTGCTCTGCGGGACATCCTCCCACTATGGTCATTAGACCGTCGTCGACGCCGCTTGGCGGCGGAGAAACCCGAGGGGGAGAAGTGGAGCTCCTTGGGTGCCAATCGGGCGTGATCGGTGCCTTTGAGAGCATGGTGTACGAGACAGGCGTGTTTACGTTCGCTCCTGGTGACATGCTATTTATGTACACCGACGGAACAATCGAAGCGCGTGACCGCTCGGGTGCTTTCTTTGGCGAGCAGCGCCTTCGCGACCTTCTGCTCTCTGTCTCGGGTGAGGGCGTGTCGGGCATTTGCGGCAAGGTCTTGGGCGAGCTTGACCGATTTACCGAATCGGCGCTGGACGATGACATTGCATTGGTGTCCCTTGAGTTTTTACGGGGTCGTTCATAGACGACGCTGGGCGGGCTGAATCCGTACGGTTGGGGAAACGAATGCATCGAGTGGGCTTTTTTGGGGAACCATGGTCGTATGAATGAGTGGAATGACATAGCGGTTTTGACGCCACCAGGCGATATCGACATCGCCACGGTGCCTGCGCTGCGTCGGCGGTTGGATGCTTTGATTGGCCGCGGCGTGCGTCGTGTCGTCATCAACTGTCAGGCTGTTAGCTTTATCGATTCGACGGGCCTGGCATTCCTGCTTACGCGCGCTCGTGAGCTCATGAGGCGAGAAGGCCTGCTTTCGCTCGTCAATGCATCAGGTGAAGTTGTTCGCTTTTTGGAGATTGCTCGTCTTGTCGATATCCTTCATGTCGCGGGGCCGGCACGGGAGTCTATTCCCGCCATTCCGGTGGGGGAGCTGCCTCGCTGGAGTAAGAGCGTCGAGATCCGTCAGGGTATCGAGAATCTTCCATACTACCGACATCGTATCGCCGAACTCCTTGAATCGCTTCCGTTGCGCCGTGACGAGCGCTACGATGTCACATTGGCGTCGGGGGAGGCGCTGGGTAATGCCTATGACCATGCGGGCGGTATCGGGTGCGTCCTGACGGTTCAGGCCTATAGCGATCGCGTTGTGGTTGAGGTGCTTGATCGAGGTGCCGGCTATTCTATCGATGAAACGAGCGAACCGGTCGCATCAGAGGAGCGCGGCCGTGGTATCAAGCTT
>USBA01000188.1 GCA_900552735.1 uncultured Collinsella sp.
GAGGCCCCCGAGTATCACGTCGCATGCGCAGGGTCTTTGTTGGGCGTTCGCTTGTCCCGTGAGACCAGCGCTTTTCCGGTGGGAAAGGTCGAGTTCATGGAGATGCGCCCCATGAGCTTTTCCGAGTTTCTGAAAGCCGAGGGCGCTGCAAACTACGATGAATACCTTGGCGGCCTGGATCAGATCGAGACAGTGCCCGATTTCTTCCATGTCCGTCTCGTCGAGCATCTTCGTCGTTATTTTGCATGCGGCGGCATGCCAGAGGCTCTTGGCCGGTGGGTGGAGACGGGCGATATCGTTCAGGTCGATAAGGTGTTGTCTGATCTCTTGGATTCCTACGAGCGCGATTTTGCCAAGCATGGTGGCCGTGCGCAGTTCGCCAAGCTTTCGCAAATATGGAACTCGATTCCAGCTCAGTTGGCGCGCGAGAACAAAAAGTTCGTTTGGGGTGCGGTGCGCGAGGGGGCTCGTGCTCGAGAATACGAGGATGCTCTGGAATGGCTTGCCGATGCTGGGCTCATCACGGCGGTTCGCCTTAATGCTGCCGGTGGTGTGCCGCTCTCTGCGTACGATGACCTCAAGGCATTTAAAGTCTACTGTCTTGATGTCGGCTTGCTGCGCCGCATGGCAAGGCTGGATGCGTCCGCTTTTGCCATCTCGGATGCGCTATTTTCGGAGTTCAAAGGTTCGTTCGCCGAGAACTATGTGCTTCAGGCATTACTTTCACAGTTAGATGCTGCTCCGCGTTATTGGACAAACGAGAAGCCGAAGCACGAAGTCGATTTTTTGATTCAAGTCGGAAACGAAATCGTTCCCGTCGAGGTCAAATCGGGAGAGGTCGTTCATTCCAAGAGCCTTAAGTACTATGCCGACAAGCATGCGGAGACGACTCCATTGAGGGTCCGCTACTCACTTAAGAACCTAAAGCTCGACGACGGGGTGCTCAACATTCCGTTGTATTTGGCTGATCGATCTGTCCCTCTTATCAAAAAGGCGCTTGATTGTGCGCATCTTGACGTTTAGATCCTGGGTGAGCTGACGGGCGGCGGCTAATTAATCGCTCCGTTACGGCCAGGGAGCTTGGGCCTTAGCGATGCTTGCTTCGCCAAGCGGTGGGGGTGGTGCCGGTGTATTGTTTGAAGGCTTGGGCGAAGGCGGCTTGCTGCGGGTAGCCTAGACGCTCTGCCACCTGCGCTATCGTGAGCGCGCTATCGGCCAAAAGGTCCTGTGCTCGCTCCATACGGCGTCTGCGAATGTAGGCGCCCAGGGACTCGCCAGTTTGGGCCTTAAAGGTGGCGCATAGTTTGGAGCGGCTTGTGTAGAGCCTCTCGGCCACCTCGTTGATACCCACACGTCTGCCTTTGTCGAGCGCGCGCTCAATCATTGCCGTTGCTTCTTCGGCAATGGTTATGCTGACGTGTGTGTCTGCCGCCTGCCGCGCCTGCTTGTGGGCCGCGCGCGAACAGGCGAGCTCCGCGACCATGGTCTCCACGATGCCCTGCATATAGACGTGTCCGCCTACGGTGCGGGCGCGGTCCTCGTTAATCCGGCGCAGCGTGTGGCAGATCGCAGACGTCGCTTCCTCGTGCCATGGCTCGGCAAACGCCTCAAAGGTTCCCGCGAACTCGGTGGGATAGCGGTGCTCCAGGTCGTCAAAATATCCGGGCAAAAAGAGCACCGAGCGCGAGTGATAAAGCCGTCCCGCAAACAGCGGGCTTAATTCCTCGCCACAGCTATCTTGGATAAAGCTGCAAACGGCATTGTTTGGCCACGGTCCATGCAATGGTTTAAGGTTCGCGGGCGTTATGCCAGCCTCGGGCATGCATGTAAGTGTGGGCGCGCTGACCTCGCTCACGCAGGCGTATGGCTCGGGTGTGTATTCGGCCAGGTACATATCGTGCGTCGGGGTGATGAAATGCTCCATGACGATGCAGGCAGGGGAGAGAGGCATGATCCATGCGCGGCCGTGCGCCCGGTCGTTTGCCACCTCGCCGGTAAAGACAGCGCCCCTGCCGGTAAGCTCCAGGCCAAACTGCTCAAACTGTGGTGCATAGAGCTCGGTTATGTCGGTCGCTGTCCGCCGTATTTGCAAAAGCGTCCCTTTCCTTTGCAGAAACGTCCACGCCTGGCTTGATTGTGTGCCTTGGCTAACATATCAATGATAAGTTGATTACGGTTAACTCTCAAGCCGTTAGAAAGGAATCTCATGGCAAAGGGATCAAAAAGGGAAGGCGGCGGTATCGGCGAGCTGCTCGCGTATGCCGGTGACCGCAAATTCCTAACGTATTTGGGCATGGCGCTCTCGGCGCTCTCGCAGCTGCTGAGCTTTGGCCCGTTCGTGTGCATTTGGCTTGTCGCACGCGATCTGATCGCCGTGGCACCTAACTGGAGCGAAGCCTGCGACATCGCGATGTATGGCTGGTGGGCTGTGGGTTTTGCCCTGGCAAGCATCGTAGTTTATTTCGTGGGGCTCATGTGCACGCACCTGTCCGCGTTTCGCTGCGCGTCCAATATCCGCAAGACTACGAGCGAGCACCTGCTTAAGCTGCCGCTTGGCTACTTTGACACGCACGCCACCGGTGAGCTGCGCCGTGTTGTAGACGGATGCGCCGCCTCCACCGAGACTTTGCTCGCGCACATGCTGCCCGATATCGCCGGCGCCGCCGCCATGGTCGTGGGCCTGCTCGTATTGCTTTTCGCCCTCGATTGGCGCTTGGGCGCGGCATGCCTCATCTCGGTCGTCGTTTCGTTTGGCGCCATGGCCACCATGATGGGCGGCAAAGGCGCCGAGTTCATGAAGGCCTACATGGGAGCGCTGGTCAAGATGAACAAGACCGGCACCGAATACGTACGCGGTATTCCCGTGGTCAAGGTGTTTCAGCAGACGGTCTACTCCTTTAAGGCTTTCCACGATGCGATCGCCGAATACGCCGACATGGCACAAAACTATGCGGGCACGTTCTGCCGAGGTCCGCAGGTACTCAACCTTACCGCGCTCAATGGTCTTGTGGCATTCTTGCTGCCCGTGGCGTTGCTGTTGGCGCCGGGCGAGACGGACTTCGCGCATTTTATGGCAAACTTCACGTTTTACGCGATATTTTCGGCCGTGGTACCGACGGCCATGACCAAGCTCATGTTTGTGGGCGAGGCCTCTCAGATGAGTGCCGATTCGCTGGCTCGCATCCGAAGCATCATGGATTCCAAGCAGCTCTCCATGCCCGCCCAACCCAAGCACCCTGCCGGCAGCGACGTACGATTTGAGGATGTGAGCTTTACCTACGAGGGCGCCGAAGCGCCTGCCGTCAACCATGCGAGTTTTAGCGTTCCCGCGGGTAGCACCCTCGCCCTGGTGGGTCCCTCGGGTGGCGGTAAGTCAACCTGCGCAAGCCTGATCCCGCGTTTTTGGGATGTTTCCTCGGGTCGAGTGCTCGTAGGCGGTGTGGACGTTCGCGATATGGATCCGCACGAGCTTATGGACCAGGTCGCCTTCGTGTTCCAGACCAACCAGCTGTTCCGGCAAACACTTGCCGATAACGTGCGCGCCTCCAAGCCTACGGCCACTGACGACGAAGTGCGTGTGGCCCTCTCCGCAGCTCAGTGCGACGACATTGTGGCCAAGCTCCCACAGGGCATCAATACCATGCTCGGCGCCGGCGGGGCATATCTTTCGGGCGGCGAGGTCCAGCGCGTGGCACTCGCCCGCGCGATCCTTAAAGAC
>USBA01000189.1 GCA_900552735.1 uncultured Collinsella sp.
GCTTTGCCTTCACCGAGCGCACCGGTGGTGTTTCCGAAGATGCGTACTCCTCACTCAACTTGGGCTCGCATGTTGGCGATGACCCCTTTGCTGTTCAAGAAAATCGTCGTCGCGCGCTCGAGGCTATGGGTGCCGCCGAGTGCGAGCACAACCTGCTTGTTCCCAATCAAGTACACGGTGACCATGTCGTGACGGTGACCTCGAACGGTGCTGATGATCTCGAGAACATTCGCGAGCAGATTGCCGAGGGCTGCGATGCCATCGTCTGTACGGCGCATAACGTGCCCGTGCTGCTCTGCTTTGCCGACTGCGTTCCCGTGGTGCTGGTGGCTCCCGGCGGCTTTGCCGTGGTGCACTCTGGCTGGAAGGGCACGATTGCGCGCATTTCCGCCAAGGCGTGCCAAGCGCTCTGCGAGGCTGCCGGCTGCGATGCGAGCGACGTTTCCGCCTATATCGGCCCCCATATCTTGGGTGACGAATATGAAGTATCCCAGGAGCTCATGGATCGCTTTGCCGCCGAGTTCTCTTGCATCGATGCGAGTACCTCTCGCATGCTCGATCTTTCCGCTGCCATTCGCGAGGCGCTGGTAGATGTCGGTGTCGACGCGGATAATATCGTGGATACCCAGCTTTCGACCGTGCGTCAGAACGACCGCTTTTATTCCTACCGTAACGAGGACGGCACCTGTGGGCGCCATGCTGCGATCGGCGTGATGCTATGAGAAAGATCGCATCGGTCCTGAGTGCTGCAGTGCTTACGCTCACGCTGTGTGCTTGCTCCTCGGGATCTTCCACATCTTCTATTACCGTGGCCGGCTCGACCACGTGCCTTCCCATTGCCGAGATCGCAGCCGAGGGCTTTAAGGAAGAGGCCGGCACCGATGTGCTCGTCTCCGGCCTTGGCTCCTCTGCGGGTATCGAGGCCGTCAGCAACGGCACGGCCGACATCGCCAGCTCGTCTCGTGGTCTCAATGCCGACGAACAAGACCTTGGCCTGACCCCGATCGTAATCGCGCACGACGGCATCGCAGTCATCGTGAACGACGACAACCCGGTCGACAATCTCTCGACCGAGCAGCTCCGCGATATTTACGCCGGCAAGATCACCAACTGGAAGGAAGTCGGCGGAGAGGACCTGAAGATTCAGGTTATCAACCGCGACGAGGCGTCCGGTACGCGCGAGGCCTTCCGTACCATCGTGATGGACGGCACGCCGTTCGATCGCCGCTCGGCCGTTCTTTCGGGTACGGGCCAAGTGCGCGACGTCGTGTCCCGCTCGCATGGCGCCATTGGCTACATCTCGCTGGGTTTTGTCGAGAGCCTCAACGCCACGACCTCGGTTAAGGCCGTTTCGGTCAACCACGTCGAGGCATCCGAGAAGACGGTCGCAAGTGGCGGCTATCCCATCTCGCGCGACCTTTACTTCTTTGTGAAGGGTACGCCTTCGCATCAGGCGCAGGACTACATTGACTATGTGACGTCCGAGAAGATGGACAAGCAGATTCGCGAGGCGGGCTTTATTCCCGTCACCAACGACGGAAAGGGGAGTGAGTAGCGTGGAAGCACAGGAAACCCCCCAGATTGAGCAGGAGGCTCAGACGCCCAAAAAGCGTGAGTTGGCGTTGGTGTCGCGTAGCACCTATCTCAAGGAGAAGGCGCTGCAGTGGATCTTCTTTGCCTGCGCGTTCTTGGCGGTCGTTACCGTCATCCTGATTTTTGTCTTTACCACGTACTCGGCGCTGCCCGTCTTTACCGACATCGGTCTGGCGGACTTCTTTAGCTTTACGTGGGCGCCCTCTGAGGGTCACTACGGCATCGTGTCGCTGCTTGCCGGCTCGGGTCTGGTGACCGTCGGTGCACTCGCCATGGGTGTGCCCCTAGGCGTGGGCACGGCCGTGTATCTGGTCGAGATCGCCAGCAAGCGCGTGCGCAAGCTCATCAGCCCTGCCGTTGACCTGTTGGCCGGCATCCCTTCTATCATCTATGGCTTCTTTGGCATGATCATCATCCGCCCGTTTATCGCACAACTGACCGGCGGTCTTGGTTTTGGCGCGCTGACGGCGTGGTTCGTGCTCGCCATTATGATCGTGCCCACCATCACGACGCTTACCATCGATGCTCTCAATTCCATTCCCATGGGCATTCGCGAGGCATCGTATGCCATGGGCGCCACCAAGTGGCAGACTATCTATAAGGTCGTGTTACCTGCCGCCAAGCTGGGTATCGTGGATGCCATCGTGCTGGGTATGGGCCGTGCCATCGGCGAGACCATGGCCGTGCTCATGGTCGTGGGTAACGCCCCGGTTATTCCCGACAGCATTGCGAGCCCCATCTCGACGCTCACGAGCCAGATTGCGCTCGACATGAGCTATTCCTCGGGTCTGCATCGCTCGGCGCTGTTCGGCATGGGCGTGGTCCTGTTTATCATCTCAGCTGCACTGGTGGGTATCGTTCGCCTGATTTCAAAGAAGAGGGGGTAGGCTATGTCCGATTCCGTTGACACGACGGTCGATGCGACATCGTCGCGCGAGCTCATCAAGCGTGCCCTTTCCCATGGCAAGAAGGGCCGCATCAACAAGGACCTGTCCAACAAGATTATGCTCGGCGTGTTTCGCGCCGCGGCCTATATCACCACCCTGGTGTTGCTCGCCATCATCGCCTACGTGGTCATCAACGGTCTTCCGCATATCTCGCTCGACTTTATCTTTGGCTGGCCGCAGGGCGTAAACGCCGAGGGTGGCATCTGGCCCACGATCGTCTCGACCATCTACGTGACGGCACTCGCCATGCTCATCTGCACGCCGGTTGCCGTCTTGGCTGCGGTCTATCTGGCCGAGTACGCCAAGCAGGGCAAGGTCGTCGACATCATTCGCTATGCTGCCGATGCCCTGGCCTCGGTGCCTTCCATCGTTATGGGCCTCTTTGGTTACGCCTTGTTCGTCGAGGCTATGGGCCTGGGTCTTTCGATGGTTTCGGCCGCCCTGGCGCTGGCGCTTCTGATGCTGCCCATCGTCATGCGCACCACCGAGGAGGCAATCCGCGCCGTTCCGCGCTATATCCGTTGGGGCGCGTACGGCCTGGGCGCCACCAAGTGGCAGGTTGTCTCCAAGATTGTGCTTCCTTCTGCCTTTGGCCGTATTGCCACGGGCATCGTCCTCGCCATCGGCCGCGCCATTGGCGAGACCGCGGTGGTGCTCTACACCATGGGTCAGGCCATCAATCTGCCGATCTCGCCGCTCGATTCCGGTCGTCCCATGACCGTCCACCTCTATTTGCTTCCATCGACGGCATCAACATGAACGCAGCCTACGGCTCCGCGCTTTTGCTGATGGCGATTATTATGGCCTTCAACCTGTTTGCGCGTTATCTGTCGCGCAAGCGCCGCTAGTTAAGGAGTCCCATGTCCGTCTATCAGTCCGCTCCCACGCCGGAGCAAGCGGCCATCACGGCCAAGGATTTCAGCTTTTGGTACGGTGACTTTCATGCGCTGACGGGGCTCGACCTCAACATCGCCAAAAACGCCATCACCTCGTTTATCGGTCCTTCGGGCT
>USBA01000190.1 GCA_900552735.1 uncultured Collinsella sp.
ATAAAGGACAGGTTTATTTAAGTAGGTTTTATCTGAGGAAATGCTGCTACGTCTATCTACAGATCTGAAATCTGACTACTGAATAGACTGTCTAACTCAATAGCGAGCGGCACTAACCAGCCCTTTTGCTTGCGCCCGGGAGGGACGCATATGAAGTTTATCGCGAGTTCCGCACGCAAAGGAAAGCACTTAATGTGCTTTCCGTCTTGCGCAGGACTGTAGAGCAGGAAACTTCATATGCGTCCCTCCCGGGCGCAAGCAAAAGGGCGACCCCTGTCTGGAGTCGCCCTTGTTGAGCTGCTTATGTGTAGCTGTTACTCGGCGTCGTGGTGGCGGCGGGGCTTGCGGCCTCCGTTGTCACCGGGACGGCGCGGGCGGTCGCTGCGCTCGGAGCGCTCGCGACGCGGACGCTCACGACGCTGGAAGTGCTCGCCGTCGCCCTCGGAGGCACCCTCGGCGCGAGCCGGGGCCTCGGGCTTGTCCAGACGATCGAGCGAGATCTTGCCGCGATCGTCGACCTCGATGACGACGACCTTGACCTCGTCGCCCACATTGAGGACGTCCTCGACCTTCTCCACGCGGCCCTTGGCGACGCGGGAGATGTGCAGCAGGCCGTCTTTGCCGGGCAGCAGGTTCACGAAGGCACCGAAGGGCTGGATGGAGACCACGCGACCGGTGTACTCCTCGCCCGGCTCGGGAACCTTGATGATGAGCTTGATGCGCTCGACGGCCTGGTCGACGGACTCGCCGGTGCCGCCGACAAAGACGGTGCCGTCCTCCTGGATGTCGACCGAAGCGCCGGTCTCGTCCTGGATACCGCGGATGACCTTGCCGCCGGAGCCAATGACGTCGCGAATCTTATCGGTAGGAACCTGGATGGAGACGATGCGCGGAGCGGTGCTGCGTGTGGTGTGGCGCGGCTCGGGAATCACATCGAGCATCTTCTGCAGGATGAAGGCGCGACCCTCCTTGGCCTGCTGCAGGGCGCGGGCCAGGATGTCGAAGGTTAGGCCGGTGGCCTTGTTATCCATCTGCAGGGCGGTGATGCCCTCGGTGGTGCCGGTGACCTTAAAGTCCATGTCGCCCAAGAAGTCCTCGAGACCCTGGATATCGGACAGGACCACGGTCTTTCCCTCCTCCTGGATCAGACCCATGGCGATACCGGAGACCGGGCGCTTAATGGGCACGCCGCCGTCCATAAGGGCGAGCGTGGAGCCGCAGGTCGAAGCCATCGAAGAGGAGCCGTTGGACTCCATGACCTCGGAGACGACGCGGATGGCGTAGGGGAACTCGTTCTCGTCGGGGAGCACCGGGAGCAGAGCGCGCTCGGCAAGGTTGCCGTGACCGATCTCGCGACGCTTGGGGCTGCCCATGCGGCCGGTCTCGCCGGTGCAGAACGGCGGGAAGTTATAGTGGTGCATATAGCGCTTGCCCTCGGTGGGCTCGATGGTATCCAGACGCTGGCCCTCGTTGAGCATGCCGAGCGACAGGACGGAGAGCACCTGGGTCTGGCCACGCTGGAACAGACCGGAGCCGTGAACGAGCGGCAGGTAGTTATCCTTCACCATGATGGGACGGATCTCGTCTGCAGCACGGCCATCGACGCGCTCGCCAGTCTCGACGACCATGGTGCGCATGGCCTTCTTCTCGAGCTTCTTGAGCGCCACGGGGATCTCGCGCTCCCAAGCGGCCTGCTCCTCCTCGGTAAACTCGGCGCGGATGGACTCCTTCAGAGCCTCGACCTTACCGATACGAGAGAGCTTGTCGGCGTCGCGAAGGGCAGCTGCCATCTCGTCGTAGTGGGCAAAGATGCGCTCCTGGACCTCCTCGACGGGCTGGTCGAGCGGGTACTCCTTCTTGACGATGGGGCCGTTGACCTGCTCCCACTCGGCGACGAACTCGTCCTGGGCCTGGCAGAAGGCAGCAAGGGCCTCCTGGCCAAACTTCATGGCGGCGAGCATGTCGTCCTCGGAGATCTCCTCGGCGCCGGCCTCGACCATCGAGATGAAGTCGGCAGAGCCGCCCAGCTCCAGGTCCAGATCGGAGTTCTCGCGCTCCTCATAGGTGGGGTTAACGATAAACTCGCCGGTCTCCACGTTGCGGCCGATGCGCACGCAGGCAAGCGGGCCCTCGAAGGGCACGCCACCGAGCGTCATGGCCAGGGAAGCACCCATGACGTTGATGACGTCGAAGGGGTTGACCTGGTCGGCGACGAGCGAGGTGGCGACGATGTGCACCTCGTTGCGGAAGCCGTCCGGGAAACTCGGGCGGATCGGACGGTCGATCATGCGCGCGGTGAGCGTGGCCTTCTCGCTGGGACGGCCCTCACGCTTGAGGTAACCACCCGGGATGCGGCCAGCGGCGTACATCTTCTCGTTGAAGTCGACGGTCAGCGGGAAGAAGTCGTAGTTCTTGCGCTCCTTGGAGACGACCACGGTGTCGAGCATCGTGGTGTCGCCCTGCTTGACCAGGCAGGCGCCGGTGGCCTGCTTGGCAAGCTCGCCCGACTCAAAGGTGTAGGTCTTGCCGTACAGCTCAAAGGTCTTGGATACGAGAGTCATTGTTCTCCTTTACCCCACAGGCCCCTTGCCTGCAGGCTTCTCATGTGACGCGGGCCCCCTGCCCCCGCCACGCTTCAGAGCGTGATTGTTCGCGCCCTTACACAAAAAGAGCGCCCCGCTGCGCAGGACGCTCTTAGCATGTACAAATCCTTACTGGATGTTGTCGCGGATGCCCAGAGCCTTGATGAGCTCACGGTACTCGACGATGTCGTTCTTCTTGATGTAGGAGAGAAGACGACGACGACGGCCGACGAGCATGAGCAGGCCACGACGGGTGTGGAAGTCCTTCTGGTGGGACTTCATGTGCTCGGTCAGCTCCTTGATGCGCTCGGACAGGATGGCGACCTGAACCTTGGGGTTGCCGGTGTCGACCGGGGTGTTACCGAACTGGGCAGTCAGCTCCGCCTTGCGCTCTTTGGAAACAGTCATTGTTTCACCTTTCGTTTTGCGTCGCCCACGGGCGACTCGATTCGCCTCGGACTGGGAAGCCGCCGGTGGAGCGAGCAACCAAGGTCGAGGTACCAACAGGTCGGTATGTTACCACAAGCAGCCCACGCCTGCGCATCATCACCGACCCAACATGAATTCCATCGCACGGAGGCGCTGATCGGTATGAGTTGCCGCCCAGACATGCGAAAGCCCCAACAAAAAAGCGGCAGTATGGGGATCAACCCTCTCGGCCATGAGCGCATCGAAGGTCATGGACATGAGGGCGCGCAGCCACGCGACCTCACCGGTCGACACCAGCTCGGCACCCGGAACGCTCGACGCGCACGACCCGCACATGAGACCGCCCGCCTGGGGCGAAAAATACGACAGCATGGGGTCTCCGCACAGCACGCAGGCCGAAAAATCGGGTCGGTAGCCAACGTGCGACAGCAGCTTAAAGACATATGCCGCCACAAGTAGATCCATATGCGCCGCGTCGAGCCCGCTGCCCACCAGGGCAAGCGCTCGCTGCGTTATGGCAAAGGTAA
>USBA01000191.1 GCA_900552735.1 uncultured Collinsella sp.
AAATGATTGACCGAAGAGAGGAGGTATCGATGGCTGACGATCAGATTAAGCTCACGTCTATGACTGCCGCGAGCGGTTGAGCCGCTAAGTTGGCTCCCGGAGCCCTCGCCCAGGTCCTGGGCGACTTACCCAATGTGCATAACGACAACTTGCTCGTGGGGTTCGATACCTCCGACGATGCGAGCGTCTTCCGCGTAGGGGAGAACCTGGGGCTCGTGCAGTCCATCGACTTCTTCCCACCGATGGTCGATGACCCGTTCCTGTTTGGCCAGATCGCTGCGGCCAACTCGCTGTCGGACATCTACGCCATGGGAGGCACTCCCTCGCATGCCATGAACCTGCTCTGCATCCCCAGCTGCCTAGGGGTGGAGGTGGCCGGTCAGATCTTGGCGGGCGGCGCCGACAAGTGCGTCGAGGCGGGCTGCACCATCGCGGGCGGCCACACCATCAACGACGATGAGCCCAAGTACGGCCTGTCCGTCTCGGGTTTTGTGCAGCTCGACCGCATGCTTGCCAACGGTGGGGCGCGCCCGGGTGATGTACTGCTGCTCACCAAGCCGGTGGGCTCGGGCATCATCACCACGGCCATTAAGGGCGAGCTTATCGAGCAGGACGAGGCCGCAGCCATGTTTGACTCGATGTGCACCCTCAACGAGGCCCCGATTCGTCTGGCCGAGGGACTCGAGCTTCACGGCTGCACCGATATTACGGGCTTTGGCCTGATTGGGCATGCGTGCGAGATGGCCGAGGGCTCGGGCGTGCAGATTGAACTTGCGTCGGGGGCGGTGCCGCTCTTTGACCAGGTGCTCGATATGGCGCGTCTGGGCATTATTCCTGCCGGTGCCTACCGCAACCAGGACTTCTTTGGCCCGCGCGTGGCTGCCGACGAGGACCTTGAGCCGGGCATGTTGGATGCGCTGTACGATCCACAGACTTCAGGCGGTTTGCTTATTGCGGCGCCCGCGGCGGATGTGGATGAGCTTGCGCGCCGTCTGGATGCCGAGGGGCGTATCGCCGCCGTTGTCGGTCGCGTGTGCGAGCCGGTGCCAGGCGGTCCTGCCGTCCACGTTGTCCGTTAACGACACGTTTATTGAGCTCTGTACCGTTCTAAAACGATTAATTCGAAAGGAAATACTATGTCTACCAAGATTGAAGTCAATGCCATGGGCGATGCCTGCCCGCTGCCCGTCGTCAAGACGCTCAAAGCCCTGAAGCAGCTTGATGGCGAGGGTACAGTCGTGACCTCGGTCGATAACGAGACCGCCGTCAAGAACATCTCCAAGATGGCGCAGGAGAAGGGCTGCACGGCCTCAGTCGAGAAGGTTTCTGACGCCGAGTGGCACGTGACCGTGGCGACCTCTGGCGCCGTTGCCGTGGCTGATCCCGAGCAGGATGGCGCTGCCTTCTGCGATGCCAGCGCCGGCAAGGGCAAGCTCGTCATTTCCGTCTACACCGACTGCATGGGCCGCGGCGACGACGAGCTGGGCCACAAGCTCATGAAGGCCTTTATCTTTGCCGTGACGCAGCAGGAGGAGCTGCCCGCGACCATGCTGTTCTATAACGGCGGCGCCAAGCTCACCGTCGAGGGCTCACCGGTACTCGACGACCTGAAGGGTCTGGCCGAGCAGGGCGTCGAGATCCTTACCTGCGGCACCTGCCTCGACCACTATGGCATTAAGGACCAGCTTGCCGTGGGCGAGGTCACCAACATGTACGTGATCGTGGAGAAGATGGAGCAGGCCGTGCGCGTCGTGCGCCCGTAGCGTATTGGTTGGAGTTGCCATGAGGGAGAAGCGCCCTGCGCTTGTCATCACGTTTCCTACTACGGCGGCCGCCATGGGGTGCGAGACCCTATGCATCGAGCGCGGCCTTCCCGGGCGCACGATTCCCGTGCCCGGGGAGGTCGCTGCCGGCTGCGGTTTGGCATGGAAGGCGTTGCCTGCGGATGAGGAACTGCTGCGCGGCGAGCTTGCCGCGGCGGGCGTTCCCACCGAGGGCTTTACCGTGATCGATATGTGGGAGGTCGTGCGATGATCTACCTGGATAACGCGGCGACGACCATGCACAAGCCGCAGACGGTCATCGATGCCGTGACCCAGGCGATGTGCTCGCTCGGCAATGCCGGGCGCGGTGCCACGTCGGGTGCCCTCGATGCCGCTCGTACGATTCACGCTTGCCGTGCCAAGCTCGCGCGCCTTTTGGGTTGCCCGAGGGCGGACCATGTGTGCTTTACGCCCAATTCCACCGCGGCGCTCAACACCGCCATCAATGGCGTGGTGCGCCCCGGCGACCGTGTGGTCACAACGGTGCTCGAGCACAACTCCGTGCTACGTCCGCTCAACCGCCTGGTGGCAGAGCAGGGCGTGACCGTTGAGCATGCGGGCTGCGACGCGAACGGCGTGCTCGACTACGACGAGCTCGAGCGGTTGGTCGCGCCGGGTACTCGTGCCGTGGTGGTGACGCACGCCTCCAATGTGACCGGCAACGCGGTTGACGTTTCGCGTTTGGCGGCCATGGCCCATGCTGCCGGCGCGCTTGTGATCGTTGACGCCTCTCAGTCTGCCGGCACGGCGCATATCGATATGCAGGCCATGGGGCTCGACGTGGTGTGCTTTACTGGCCACAAGGGGTTCATGGGTCCGCAGGGCACCGGCGGCCTGGCCGTGGCGGAGGGCATTGACGTGGCGCCGTGGGCCATGGGCGGCACGGGCGTGCACAGCTTCGATGCACTGCAGCCGCTTGAGTGGCCCACGCGCCTTGAGGCGGGCACGCTCAACGGCCATGGCATCGCGGGTCTTTCCGCTGGTCTCGACTTTATCGACGCTCAGGGTGGGGTCGAGACGATTGCGGCGCGTGAGCGCGCGCTTGCCGAGCGTTTCCTCGCCGGCGTTCGCAAGATTCCGGGGATTAAGCTCTACGGCGCCTTTGACCAACCCGCGCGCTCGGCGAATGTGTCGCTCAACGTGCGCGATATCGACTCTGCCGAGATCTCGGATGCGCTCATGCAAGGGTGGGCGATTGCGACGCGCCCCGGTGCCCATTGCGCTCCGCTCATGCACCGTGCGCTAGGGACCGAGCGTCAGGGTGTCGTTCGCTTCTCGTTTGGGTATTTCAACACGGACGAGGAAGTCGACACCGCGATTGACGCTTTGCGCGATTTAGCCTGCTAGAGCGTATATACTTGCGGGACGGGTCTTATGCCCGTCCCGTTTTTGTTTCGATTCGAAAGGTGCTCTTATGGCCTCATCCGCCTCGCGTGGTCTACGCTCCGACCATGTCGTTACCGTCGGCATCGCCCTGTTCTCGATGCTCTTTGGCGCCGGCAACCTCATTATTCCGCCGCTGCTGGCGCTGCAGGCAGGTTCTGCCACGCCGGTCGCCATGCTCGGCTTTCTGATTGCAGCCATCGGCCTGCCCGTCATGGGCTTTATCGCCGTCGCGCTCGCCGGCACGGCCCGCGAGCTGGCCGGGCGCGTGCACCCCAAGTTTGGTGAGTTCTTTGTCGCGGCGGTCTATTTA
>USBA01000192.1 GCA_900552735.1 uncultured Collinsella sp.
TACCCGGAACGCACGGACAGACGGTCGACCAGACGCGAACCGGCAGCACCCTTAGCAGCAGCACCGCCGCTCACGCCGCGCGCCACCAGCAGCGCCTCGCCCGAGGCCTTCTTTTGGTCCAGAGCCGCACGACCGGCACGCTCAAGCGTGGCGGCGTCATCAAATAGCAAGGCATCGATATCGCCGGCAAGCAGCTGCTCGACCAGGCCCTCGAGCTCACGAGGAGCCTCGAGCACATCGCCCAGACGACCCGAGACATCATCGCCCAGCGCGCCCATCAGTCGGCTCACCAGCGGCGAGCTGTCAGCCATGCGGGCATCGAGCTTTTTTTGGCTGGCAAGCTCCGAGCGCACCTCGGACAGCTTGTTGCGCGCCTCACTCTCGCGATTACGCAAGTCCTTCAACGCCGCACGGGCGACCTCGGTGGCCTCGCGCGCATCAATCTGGGCCTGGCGGGACTGATCGAGCGCACCGTCAAGTTCCTCAGCGCGGTCGCGAAGGCTCTCGAGCGAGGCCGTAACCTCCTCGAGCTGCTCGTCAATCTGCTCCAGGCGCGAGGCGTACATGTTGTCCTCGACCTCGGCGTTGCTCAGCGAGTCCTTCACCTTGGCGAGTTCGAGCGCGGCGTTATCGGCCACACGCTGGACATCGCGCTGCTCGCGCGTGAGCTGCGAAATCTGATTGTCGAGCGCAACGCGGCGCTCGTGGAGCTCGGCGGCGGCAGGACCGGCGGCGTCAACGTCGTCCTGGGCCTGCATGTGCGCACCGGTCACTTCCTCAAGCTGGGCACGCGCATCCTCAAGCTCCTCGACCACACGACGACGCTGATGCTCGGAGCTCGAAATCTGGCCGCGCATGTCGGACAGGCGCGACACCATGTTGTGGCCCTTTTCCTCGAGTAGGCGCATGTCGGAGTTGATGCGGCCGACCACGTCTTGCATATGACGGCGCTGCTCGCCCAGATCACCCACAAACAGGCCCTTTTCCTCGAGCATGACCTGGAGCTTCTCGAGCTCGCGCTCCTTTTCGCCCAAGCGGTATTGCGCAAGCTCAAGCTCGGCAGCGCCCTCCTTGGAGCGGCTCTCCAGGTCGTTCCACTGCGACTGCAGCGAACGAAGCTCGTCGACGGCCAGCATCTGCGTAAGCTCGTTCGCGCGCGAGGACAGCTCTTTGTACTTGCGCGCGCGATCGACCTGACGCTCCAGCGGCCGCAGCTGGCGGGCGATCTCCTTATTGATGTCGCGGGCACGGGTCAGGTGCTCGTCCATCGATTTAATCTTTTTGAGCGCACGCTCCTTGCGGCGCTTGTGCTTGGAGATGCCGGCAGCCTCCTCGATCAGGGCGCGGCGCTCCTCGGGGCGGCTCTGCAAAATGGCGTCGAGCTTGCCCTGGCTGATGATGGAATGCGTATCCTTGCCCAGGCCCGAATCGTGCAGGATGTCCTGAATGTCCATCAGGCGGCACGGGCTCGAGTTGATGAGATACTCGCTCTCGCCCGAACGGTACATGCGACGGGTGATGGCGACCTCGTCAAAGTCGACAGGCAGCATATGGTCCGAGTTGTCGAGCACCAGCGTGACCTCGGCGACACCCACCGGCTTGCGCGCCGACGAGCCCGAGAAGATGACGTCCTCCATGGCCTGGCCGCGCAACTGCTTGGCGCTCTGCTCGCCCAGGACCCACAGAATCGAGTCGGAGATGTTCGATTTTCCCGAGCCGTTGGGACCGACGATGACGGTCAGGCCCGGCTCAAATGACATATGGGCGCGGTCGGCAAACGACTTGAACCCTTTGAGCGTGAGGGACTTGAGATACACGGTTCCTCGCTTAAACAGGCTTCTTGTTAAGAATCACGCCGTTGGTGGTGTAGCCCATGCGGTCGAGCGCCTCGAGTGCAGCGGCCCCCTCGGCCTCCTTCTTGGAGGAACCGGTGCCGCGGCCCTGGCGAATACCGTCGATGAGCACCACAGCGGTAAAGGTGGGCGCATGCGCGGGGCCCTCGGAGCCGACCAGCTTATACGCGGGAGGCTCGTGGCCATCTGCCTGCACGCACTCCTGCAAGAACGACTTGGGGTTCGCGGGGTGCTCGGCACGCTCGGAGGCCAGGTGCGGCTTGAGCGTACGATGGATAAACTCCGCCGCAGCATCCCAACCGGCATCCAGATACAGCGCGCCCACGAGCGACTCATAGACGTTCTCGAGCGCCGAGTGCAGGCCGCGGGCGCCGGTACCGGTCTCGGAGGCGCCAAAGATGATGATGTCGTCGATACCCAGCTCGTGCGACACCTCGGAAAGCGTGGCGCCCGAGACAAGGGAGACCTTCAGGCGTGTGAGCTTGCCCTCGTCAAACTCGGGATAGGACTCAAAGAGCGAACGGGCCACCACGGCGCCCAAAATGGAATCACCCAAAAACTCAAGGCGCTCATAGCTGGCAGAGACCGGCTGTCCCTCGACGGCCGAGGGATGTGTGAGCGCCGCGCGCAGCAGCACCTTGTTATTGAACTCATGGCCCAGAATCTCCTGGGCGCGCGTGAGTCGTTCAGACAAAGCCAAGACTTAGGCCTCCTTGGCGTTTTCGATCGCGTCGACGGCGTCGGCGACAGAGTTGAGCGACAGCAGGGTCTCGTCATCGATTTCGAGGTCGAACTCGTCCTCGATGGCCGTCACCAGCTGCAGACGCTCGAGCGAATCGGCATCGAGATCGTCAAAAGTGGTCTCGTCGCTAATGTCGGCGACATCGACGCCCAGCACGTCAGCGGCGATTTCGGCGATCTTATCGAAGATTTCAGAGCGGTCCATAGCGCTTCCTCTCGTATGTCATGGAACACGACACAACACGGCAATCGGAGCCGCGTTGCAATACGGCTCCGATTCTACCCCACACGGTACAGGTTGAGCCACGTAACGGGGCTCTTACAAAACGATACCGTCCATGGAATTGGCAACGTTCTGGACAAGCCCGGCACGTACGGCCTGGGCCGCGGCAAGCGTACCGTTCTTGACGGCCTCGACCGACGTGGCGCCGTGGCCGATCAACACGACACCGCGCAGGCCCAGCAGGATCGCGCCGCCCTTGGCGTCGCCCGAAAGCTTGGCTTTGATCTCGCGCATCTGCTTTTTAATGAGCAGCGCGGCGATCTTGGTGCCGAGCGAGGACATAAAGGCGCCTTTGAGCTCCTGCAGCAAAAACTTGGCAGCGCCTTCGGTGGCCTTGAGCGCGATGTTGCCCGACATGCCATCGGCGACCACGACGTCAAAATTGCCCGACGTAAGATCGGTGCCCTCGCAGTTGCCCACAAAGCCGGGAACCGCGGCCTTCATGGCCGGGAAGCACGACTTGGTAAAGTTAGAACCCTTCTCGTCCTCGGTGCCGTTGGCAAGCAGGCCCACGCGAGGATGCTCGATGCCCAAAACCACACGAGCATAGGCAGAGCCCATCTGGGCGAAACGCACCATGTCGTCCACCGTGACATCGGGATTGGCGCCCATAT
>USBA01000193.1 GCA_900552735.1 uncultured Collinsella sp.
ATCCGTGAGGAAGGCCGCCTATACCCGCGCTCCCTTCGCGCCGAGTCGGTTCGCGATGCACTCCTCAATGCATGCGAGCGTTTGGGCATCACCCTACGCTGCGGGACTAACGTCATTGCGGCTCATAAGGCTTCCGAAGGCTGGACGCTTCAGATCGACCGTCCCGCTCATGTACTCAAACCCAAAAAGCACGGCGACCGAAAGACGGAGCTCCGTTCGCTTCGAAAGGCGTTAGCCGATACTCCTCGCACGAGCGATGCCCTGCAGGCAAGGGCCGTGGTTATCGCTACGGGCGGCAACCCCACCGGCATCGCCGAGGTGTTTAGCCTTCCCTTGACGCCCCTGCGCCCCGTCCTGTGCCCCGTATCGGCATCAGTCGTCGGCGACCGGACGGCACTCGGAACTCTGGATGGTCTGCGCGTCCGAGCCCGCTTAACGCTCTCGCGCAGCCACGAAGAGCTCTGGCGAGAAGATGGCGAAGTGCTGTTCCGTGCCTTCGGCATCTCAGGCGTCGCCGCCTTCAATCTCTCTCGCCGTATCAACCAGGGCGACACTGTTCTGATCGACTTCTTTCCAGATTTCTCCAAAGATGAGCTGCTCGATACGCTCGAGCAGCGTGTCAACGTGCTCGGCGATTTTTCGCCCCGAAACTCCCACTGGCTTGACGGCATGCTCGCCCCGCAGCTCTCACACGTCGTCTGTACGGCATTCGAGCGGTGCCATCCCGGCTCGCGCGATGTCATCCACCTGGTCTCAATCCTCAAGCACTTTAAACTGTCCGTCGAAGGGACGGCAGAGGAGCGCTCAGCACAGGTCACGCGTGGCGGCATATCTATCGAGTGCGTCTCGACACCCAATCTTTACGTGAACAGCACCACAGGCGCCCCGCTTTACGTCTGCGGAGAAGCGCTCGACATCGACGCCGATTGCGGAGGCTTTAACCTTGCGTGGGCCTGGCTCTCGGGCATTCGCGCTGCAAGCAGCCTGTAGCCGCGCAGTCTATAATCAAAAACGCATTCGGGCCGTCTGGGATACCGGACGGCCTCTTTCTTGCCTCTAAGGAGACCTCGATGATCGAAATCACCCAAGTCAACGCGTCGCTCGATGAAGCCGGCGATGAAAATGCCTGCCTCATTGTTGGCAAGCGAGTCGCCAAGCGCGTCCTACGTTGCAAGGACTCCGAGATCAAGTCCATCGAGCTCCACCGCAAGTCAATCGACGCCCGCAAAAAACGAGACGTCCATTTTATCCTAAGCTTTCGTGTTGAGCTGACTAGTCCCCACCTCGAGCGAGAAGCGGTCGACAGCGTTGCCGAGCGTGACCGCTCGCGCGTACGCGCGATAGAAGACGATGGGTCTTCATTCCCCACCCCCGTCTCCGACGCACCTCAAGAACGCCCTGTCGTTGTCGGCGCCGGATGCGCCGGCCTTTTCGCTGCGCTTACGCTCGCCGAAGCAGGTCTTAAGCCCTTGCTCATCGAGCGCGGCGACCCGGCATTTCGCCGCTCGCATGCGATCGACCTCTTTCTAAAGGAGCGCATCCTCGACCCCGAGAGTAATATCCAGTTTGGTCTGGGCGGCGCGGGGACCTTCTCGGACGGCAAGCTCAATACGGGAACAAAAAATCCCGCCCATCGCCTTATCCTCGAAACCTTCGTCGAGGCGGGTGCGCCCCGCGATATTCTGTGGGATGCCAAGCCGCACATTGGCTCCGACATCCTTCCCACAGTTGTCACCGCTATATCCCAGCGCATCGAGCAGCTCGGAGGTGTCGTCCGTTATCGAACGAAGCTCGTCGACATTCGCATCGACGCGTCTGGCACCATTGTCGGTATCGACATCCAGTCGTCCCACGACGCGACAAGCGAGTCAATCAACACAAAGCATCTCATCCTTGCTTGCGGTCATTCTGCCCGCGACGTATTCGAGGTTCTCAAAACCCATCATGTCGCCCTCGCTCAAAAGACGTTTGCCATGGGCGTTCGCATCGAACACCCGCAGCGTGATATCGATCGGGCGCAATATGGCCCCGCAGCGGGTCATCCCGCGCTCGGAGCAGCCCCCTATAAGCTCGTTGCCCATCTTCCCAACGGCCGCAGTGTGTTCTCATTCTGCATGTGTCCCGGCGGACAGGTTGTCGCCGCCTCTTCAGAGCCCGGCCATCTGTGCGTCAACGGCGCCAGTCTCAACGCCCGCGCCGGCCGCAACGCAAACGCCGCTCTCCTCGTTAACGTCACGCCCGATGATCTCCCCAGCGATGATCCTCTTGCAGGCGTAGAACTCCAGCGCATTTGCGAGCGGGCTGCCTATCGCCTTGGCGGCTCCAACTGGAACGCACCGGCACAGCTCGTCGGCGATTTCCTTGCAGAACGCGCCAGCACGACATGCGGCAAGGTAAAGCCCACCTATCCGCTCGGCGTGACTTGGACAGCAATCGATGAGTCATTGCCGCAACATATCATCGAGTCGCTTCGTCTGGGAATTCCCTTGCTCGGCAAAAAACTGCGTGGCTACGACCATCCCGATGCCGTCCTCACCGGTGTTGAAACACGCTCGAGCTCTCCGGTCACCGTTACTCGAGACCGGCAATGCCATGCTGTATCGACCCCGGGGCTCTACCCTTGCGGCGAGGGAGCCGGATATGCCGGAGGAATCATGAGCGCCGCTACCGATGGCATCCGTTGCGCCGAAGCCCTGATCGCAGACCTCTAGCGCACGAATTCCAGCACGCAAAAGACACAGGCCCCGAGCTCCACAGGGAACTCGGGGCCTGTTCGCTACTTCTTGAACCGCGCACCCTGACGTTTTCTGCCCGATGCAAAGGTGGAACCTTTACGAGCCTGCGAACGCAAACGCTCGATCGTTTCGTCCTCAGATGCACCCTCGAGCATCGCCCGAATCTGGACGACCGCATCGCGCAGACGCGCCGCCTCCTCAAAGTCCATGGCGGCAGAAGCGTTGCGCATATCCTCTTCCATGGTTTCGACGATCCGCACAAGCTCGTCATGCGGCAGTTCTTCCAACTGCTCCGCAAGTGTCTGCTCGGGCGCCACCGTCTCCGGCGCGGCGCCCTCGCCGTTTTCGTCAGGCGTATAGAACGCACCGTGACCCAGCGAATCGCCTCTCGAGCGTCCCTTCGAGCCCACAGTCTTTTCGGCCTCGGCAATAAAGCTCGAAATGTCGTTAATGGCCTTGCGGACCGTCTTGGGAACAATGCCATGCTCTTCGTTATATGCCATCTGAATCTCGCGACGGCGCTGCGTCTCCTCGATGGCTTCTTTCATCGAATCGGTCACAACGTCTGCATACATGATGACCTCGCCGTCGGCATTACGGGCCGCACGGCCAATCGTCTGAATCAACGAACGGCGATTGCGCAAGAAGCCTTCCTTGTCAGCGTCGAGAATTGCCACCAGCGAGACCTCATGAAGGTCTAGACCCA
>USBA01000194.1 GCA_900552735.1 uncultured Collinsella sp.
TTCCCCGACACCGACCCGCACATGGCCGAAGGCGCCGCCGTCATGCTGTTCTACCAGGTCGGCGAGCTGTTCCAGGCATATGCCGTGGGCAAGAGCCGCAAGTCGATCAGTGCCATGATGGACATCGCGCCCGACTACGCCAACGTCGAGCAGTCCGACGGCGCACTCGAGCAGGTCTTCCCCGACGACATCGCCGTCGGCACCGTCATCGTGGTCAAGCCCGGCGAGCGCGTGCCTATCGACGGCGTCATCGTCGAGGGCGAGACACAGCTCGACACCGCCGCACTCACGGGCGAGTCAGTTCCCCGCCCCGCCAAGTCCGGCGATGATATCATCAGCGGCTGCATCAACATGACGGGCCTCATCCACGTGCGCACCACCAAGCCCTTTGGCGAGTCCACCGTCGCACGCGTCCTGGAGCTCGTGGAGAATGCCAGCGAAAAGAAGGCACGCACCGAGAACTTCATCACGCGCTTTGCCCGCGTCTACACGCCCGCCGTCACCGGCGCTGCCGCGGTGCTCGCGCTCGGCGGCGGCCTGGTCACCGGTGCCTGGTCCGACTGGATTCTGCGCGGCCTGACCTTCTTGGTCGTCAGCTGCCCGTGCGCGTTGGTGATCAGCGTGCCGCTCAGTTTCTTTGGCGGCATCGGCGGCGCCTCCAAGCTGGGCGTTCTCATCAAGGGTTCTAACTACCTCGAGACGCTCGCCGACGTGGACACCGTCGTCTTCGACAAAACGGGCACCCTCACCAACGGCACGTTCTCGGTCGTCGCGGTGCACCCCGAGGCCGGCTATACCGAGCAGTCGTTGCTCGAAGTCGCCGCCCTTGCCGAGTCGTTCTCCGATCACCCTATCGCACAGTCGGTGCGCGCCGCCTACCAGGGCGAACTCGACCCCACACGCGTGACGGATTCCGCTAATGACGCGGGCCACGGCGTGACGGCGACCATCGACGGCAAGCATGTCGTCCTCGGCAACGCCAAGATGGTCGCCGCGGCCGGAGTCGAAGCACCGGACTGTGAGGTTGTCGGCACGATCCTCCACGTGTTGGTCAATGGCATTTATGCCGGACACATTGTGATTGCCGACACCGTCAAGGCCGATGCCGAGCAGACGATCCGCGACCTGCACACCGCTGGCATCAACCGTACCGTCATGCTCACAGGCGACCGCGAGGAGGTTGCGGCGTCTGTGGCCAAGCAACTCGGTCTCGACGAGTTCCACGCGCAGCTGCTGCCAGGCGACAAGGTCGAGCGTGTTGAGGCGTTGCTTTCGGCCGAGAGCGGCAAGGGCAAGCTCGCCTTTGTCGGCGACGGCATCAATGATGCGCCCGTGCTCACCCGCGCCGATGTGGGCATTGCCATGGGTGCCATGGGCTCCGACGCTGCTATCGAGGCGGCGGACGTCGTGCTGATGGATGACAAGCCGTCCAACATTTCCCGCGCGATCCGCGTGGCACGCAAGACCATGGCGATTGTCTGGCAGAACATCATCTTTGCGCTGGGCATTAAGTTGCTGATCCTGGTGCTTGCGGCACTGGGCATCGCCAACATGTGGCTTGCCGTGTTCGGCGACGTAGGCGTGGCGATCATCGCCATTCTGAACGCCATGCGCGCGATGGGTGTCAAGAACCTGTAGCTTGTTTGTGGTCCCTCCGGCCGGGGCCAGGCTTGGTTTTGAAAACGTCCTCGCGCATGAGGCCCGTCTTTCCTGCTCCTGCGGAGCAGCGTAAAGGCGGGCCTCGCGCTGCGGAGTGTTTTCAAAACCAAGCCCGGCCCCGGCCTGCGGTGACACAGCTGGCGGTTCTTGGGCATCGCTGTCTGGCGGGGTTCCTTGTCTGAGTTGGACTTGGCTGTTGGGGACACTGGTCCCGGTCGCTGGTTCGCGCTTTGCGCGAACTCCGCGCTACTGGGGATCAATTAGGCTTCCGTTGCTGGGCCCGCCACATCTTCCCGCCCCAGCATCGACCTTAGCTTCTCAAAGCTCTCCTCGCTCAGGCAATGCTCCATGTGGCAGCCCTCTTGCGAGGCAACCTCGGGCGCTACGCCTGCGTCCTCTAGCAGCCCCACAAAAAAGCAATGGCGCTCCCACATTTGACGGGCAACCTCAATACCGCGTTCCGTCAGATGCACATCGCGTTTGCCCATCTCCACGTAGCCGGTGCTCTCCAAGGCCGCCATGGCTTTAGAGACGCTTGCTTTGGTTACTCCTAGGTATTCGGCAACGTCAATCGATCGAACGATGCCTTGGCGCTCCGAGAGCACATAAATAGATTCGAGATAGTCTTCTCCGGATTCACGCAGGGCCATGGGCCGCCTTTCGCGATAGCTTCTAGTTAGCCTTTGGATACTTTTGCTTGATTCACTTTACCGCAAAAGTTGCCCATGTCTTACTACGTTATTTAAAAAGTTAACCGTGTTTCACAAAATGCGCGGAGCAAGCAGGGCGACACGGCACGCAACGCGCAGGGAGTGTCCCCAGCTGCCGGCAGAAAAGGAACGTCCCCAAGTGCCGAGCCGCAGCTATAGCAGCCCAAAGTGCTTGGCGGCGTTATAGATCCCGTCGTCGTCCACGGCGCTCGTCACATAGGTCGCCGCAGATTTCACCGTGTCCTGCGCGTTGCCCATGGCCACGCTCGTGCCCACGGCCGAGAACATCGACAGGTCGTTCTCGCCGTCGCCAAAGGCAATCGCCTCGCTCGCGTCGATACCCAGGCGCTCGAGCGTCGCCGCCACACCCAGATCCTTGCCGCCGTTGGCGGGGATAATGTCGCAGAACAGGTCGCACCAGCGCGTGGTGAGCGAATGCGACACGGCGTCGGTCACGATATGCTCGTCGGCCGGGTCGACAAAGGCGCAGAACTGATAGACCGGAGCGTCAAAGGCGTGCTCAAACGGCTCCTCGTGGTAGACGATCTCCGCGTTGCTGCCGGCCGTCACCACGCGCTCGGACAGGCGGTTCACAAACGAATTCTCGCCCTGCATGCACAGCGAATCGTAGCGCCCCTGCGCCACCTGGTCCACGATCACCGCGACGTCGGCCGGATCAATCGGGCAGCTGCGGTAAACGCCCTCGGCATCAAAGCAATGCTGGCCCGAAAGCGTAATATACGCATCCCAGCCCAGGTCGAACAGCCAATCTGGCATCTGGTAGGTTGGACGCCCCGTGGCGATCACGCACGCGATCCCCTGCTCGTGAAAACTGTCGAGCACCTGCTGAGCCGACGCCGGAATCCGGTGGGTCTTAAAGCTCAGCAGCGTGCCGTCGATATCGAAAAACGCGGCCTTGATCATCCTCGTCTACTCCTCGCCCTCGAGCTTTTCGCTCGCCTCGAGCCACGCCATCTCAAGCTCGTCCATGGCGGCGTGGGCCTCGTCAATCTTTGCCTGCTGCTCGCCGAGCGCCGGGTAGTTGGTGGGGTCGACCTGGGCCATCGCGGCC
>USBA01000195.1 GCA_900552735.1 uncultured Collinsella sp.
GTTCAACTTCAAGGGCGCGACCAGAAGGTCAGCGCCCTTTCGTTTCACGTCACCTTGTCTCAAATGCGACTCGCTCGCTGACTCTGCCATAACATCGGCGTTTCTTTGGCTGTCAATGTAGTCATTGGGGACGTTCTTGTTCGACTAGTCGTTTAAGAACGTCCCCAATGACTACCTAGAACGTCCCCAATGACTACCTTGCATCAATCTAATAAGTTGCGGTGAGATAGTTCTTGAATTGGCCTTTTTTGAGGCTAAACAGGAACTATCTCACCGCAACTGCATTGAGCGTTTTTTTGGCAGCCGGTTTACTTGCTTGCGAACAGCCAGACTAGGATGATCACCAGGATTGCGGCGATGATGCAGACGATGGCGCCGGTGAATTTGATGCGTGAGTCGCGGGTACGCTCGCGCACCGCGTCCTCGGTGGCCTCGAGCTGGGCGACTTCTCGCTCGGTCTCGGCTTGTTCGGCTTTGTCTCGGGCCAAGGATCCTGCAAGCGACTCAGTGATCTCTGGATGGTCATGTACCTCGGTCGCCTGCTCGATGATCGACTGCGCGTGCGCGATGTCCGTCTGGGCATTGGCAATAGCCTGCTCTTGCTCTCGGCGCGCCTTGTCCTCTGCGGCGATCTTCTCGCGCAGTTCGCGCTGGCGCGTTGCGGCGGCGGCTTTTGCGGTCTGCAGCTCGTCGCGCGCGGCATCGGCCTCGGCCGTCACGGTCTGATGGGTTCGCTTGGCGTCGGCGATGGGGGCTTGCGCCTGCTCGACAGCGTGCTCGGCGGCTGTGAGCGAGTGCTCAAGATCGGCGGTGATGCGCGGGACATCTTCCTCGGCTTTGCGCAGGGCATCGGCCGTGTCGGAGATCTGCATCGAAAGCTCGCTGGTGCGCACCGTGTAATTGGCGGGATTCGCCGAAGGATTGCGCTGCAGCTCGGCATACTCGCGGCGTAGCGTTTCGAGTTGAGCGCGCGTGGCGTCGACGGTTTGCTGCGCTGCGGCAACGCCGGCGTCGCGCTCGGCCTGCACCTTGTCGCGGATGCGCTTGGAATCCTCGAGGCGGCGAACGAGGCGGTTACCGGTTTCGCGCGAGCTGGCTTCGCGCGCCTCCACTGCGTCGAGTGCGGCTTTGAGACGCCGCTCGGTGGCGTCGTCCTCTTCCTTCATTTGTTCGAGCTGTGCCTTGAGCTCTGTTGCCTTGGCAGCATGGGTATCGCGGCCGATTTCTGCCGCCGCGGCGGCCTTTTGTGCCGTGTCGATGGTCTGGCGCTGCCCGGCGACGATTTGGTCGTAGCGACCTGCGATGTCCTGGCGCGTCTCGAGCTCCTCGCCTTGATCGGCGATGCGCTGCTCAAGTTCGGCAAGGTGAGCGCGGGCGTCCGCGAGTGCCTTCTTTGCGGCGTTCATCTCGCGCATGGCCGAGGCACCCTGGGCGATAAAGGCGCCCACGGCGCTGGCGGTGTTTGAGACGGCGCCTCCCAGATCGCGGCTGGCTGCTGGGGTGTGCAGGGCGGTCGGGTGAGCGGCGTTTGCCGTGCCCGCATCGGGCGTCTGCGGCGTGGCGATGCTGCCGGTGCCGCCCTCGATCACAGAAAAGCCGGCAGCGTGTGGGTCGACTGCATCGGCACCAATGGTGGGGTGCTCGAGCTGCAGAAACGAGGGTATGGTGCTGCCTTGGTCGGAAACGGGGGTCTCGCCGGGCACGAAGGTCGAGGCGGCCTCGGCGGCCTCCTCTTCTTCGGCGTCAACATCGGCGTCGGCCACGGCGTCTTTCATCGCTTTGACGGCATCCATCATGGAGTCCATGACGGCATCGAGCTCTTCTTCCGAAGACACCTCAATGGGGCCTTCCGCTTGCGGGGCGGCGTCCTTTTCGGGGGCGTCGTCCTGAGCGGCCGAATCGTCGTTTGGCTCGCCGGCATCTTCGGCCGCAGGGATTTCCGCCGCAGCGCCATTATCCAGAGCGGCGTCGTCGACGTCGGTATCATTGCAGGTCGCAGCGTCAGTATCTGCGGCGACGTCTGCTGAATCATCAATATGCTGCTGAGTCTGGGGGTCCAGCTCGTCTGTCATAGGCATGTGCTCCTCATCGTTGTTTGTCACCCTATGATAAAGTCTCGCGCCGACATCCCGCGCGCTGCAGCAAAGTTTCAAAACGTGTTCGATGACTCGCATGGATAACAAAAAATCGGTCTCTTTATTCAGTTTGTGCTTGACACCCCCTTCGCCGAATGACGTTGTGCCGTTCGCCTGCTGCGGTCTTTATTTTTCACTTGAACCCGCTAAAGTTGCATTTCAGCTTTTGGCGCGTGAAGTTGGATGCGCGCAGTCGGCGGGTGGGCCCGTCGCGATTTGAAAGGACTTTGATATGGGACTTTTCACTGGTAAGACCGTGATCGTCACCGGCGGCGGCAAGGCCACGCTTAAGGACGGCTCTGCTGGCTCCATCGGCTACGGCATCGATATCGCTTTTGCCAAGGAGGGCGCAAACCTCGTCATTACCGGTCGCAACGTTGCCAAGCTCGAGGCTGCCAAGGAGTCCCTCGAGGCCGAGTACGGCGTCAAGGTTCTGCCTGTTCAGGCCGATGTTTCGGCTGGTCAGGACAACGAGGCCGTCGTCCAGAACGTCATCGACAAGGCTATTGAGGAGTTCGGCCGCATCGACGCCGTCGTCAACAATGCTCAGGCCAGCGCCTCGGGCGTGACCATCGCCGATCACACCATGGATCAGTTTAACCTGGCCATTTATTCCGGTCTGTATGCCACCTATCTGTACATGCAGAAGGCCTATCCGCATCTGAAGGAGACCAAGGGCTCCGTGGTCAACTTTGCTTCGGGCGCCGGCCTGTTTGGCAACTACGGCCAGTGCAGCTATGCCGCTGCCAAGGAGGGCATCCGCGGTCTGACTCGCGTTGCCGCCAACGAGTGGGGCAAGGACGGCATCAACGTCAACATCGTGTGCCCGCTTGCTTGGACCGCTGCGCTCGAGAACTTCCAGGATGCCTATCCCGAGGCGTTTAAGGCCAACGTTCACATGCCGCCGGCAGGCCACTATGGCGACGTCGAGAAGGAAATCGGCCGCGTGGTCGTTCAGCTCTGCGGTCCCGACTTTAAGTACATGAACGGCGAGACTGTCACCCTCGAGGGCGGCATGGGCCAGCGTCCCTAAGGGTTACGTCTCAGGTTCCGCCGTTCTAACGAACGGCGGACCAGCCGACGCTGCGCGGGCCGCATTTGGACAATCTGACGTTCAACTTCAAGGGCGCGACCGAAAGGTCAGCGCCCTTTCGTTTACGGGCTTTAGCCTGTGCGGGGCGCGCAGCGCGCCGCATCAGAAACCACCCGCTATGCGGGTGGGGCCAAACGGC
>USBA01000196.1 GCA_900552735.1 uncultured Collinsella sp.
AAGCCCTTTTGTCTTTTTGGACTCCATCGTCTTCGGATCCACTTCTTTTACCTGAACGCCGCCTTTTGTGATGATGGCCTCCTGGAAGCCCCGCAGTCCGGTCACGGTAAATGGGAAGGCTTTCGTCTTTTCGATAAATCCGGCACGTTCTTCTCTGGTGATCTCATGCACTTTTTTTCCCGGTGCGATGCCGCCGAGATCCAGCGCCTGTTCTACAGCCAAGTCAACCACGACCGCATCCCGATGGCGTAACCACCGGTCAATAGGCGTCCTCTATTCAATACCCTCGAGAAGCTCAGATACCGTCATGCCGAGCGCGGGCGCGATCTTAAATAGAACCTTGAGTGTGAAATTTGCCGTCCCGTCTTCGATTCGGTCGAGATAGGGTCGGCTGATTCCTGTCGCCACACAAAAATCAACCTTGGAGATACCAAGGTCTCTGCGTGTCTCTTCGACCCGCCTGCCAAGAATCTGTTTCGCACGTTCGTCCATGCAGACGAGTTTGAAATGGGGCCGAACATAAACGTAAACTATAGTTTACGTTTTGCCGAATACACAGGAGTTTTCTATGTCGGGTTCTTCGGTCCGCACGTACCGAACCACGCTTCGCACAAACAGCGCACCACCCAAGCTCGTCGTCGTTGAAGCAGAATGCCTTTCGCCCGATGAGCGCACGGCATTTGCATTGCTATCAAGTCGCGTCGCCGCCGTTTTGGTCCCTTGTCCGGCGCAAGGTGAACTTGCCATCCAATGCCAAGCGCACAGCTGCTCGCTCAATCAGGCTGCCGTAATCGCAACCAGCCAACGCGGTCTGCCCCTTCTCCTGGAAGCCGGTACCGCACTCGCCCTTCGCGGCACCGGATACGAAAACGAGGCCGCCGCCGACATGGTCTTTAAACCACGATCGAGCGGCGGCCTCGCAGCAGCCATCGAATATGCTTGCAGGCTCGTTGCCTAAAAGGACAAGCTAGAAACCAAAGCCAAAGCCCGTTCCGGTAATCGCCGAGTACATAAAGTAAACGTTGATCACGTTGAGGAACACACCCGTGATGCAACCGTTGCGCAGGTAGCGCTCACACACGATGCGCGCCATGGCGGCGGAGTCATCATTGTTTTTAGCCTGGCGTCCCGCCGTAAAGTACGTCGCCACGCTCAGCAGTAAGTTGAGCACCGGCAGCGCCAGCAGCTCGTAGCTCTTACCCCAGCGCGTCACCTCGCCGGCGGCGTTAAACTTCGTTGCCACCTCGGGACCAATGTTGGGGATCACAAACGCTGCAACCACCAACGGAATCACCGCAAGTACGAGCAGCGCGATGCCCATGTAGCCGGCTTTTTTACCATACTTAAACATGCACGTCGTCCCTACACGTTAAAGCGGAAGTGCACGACGTCGCCATCGGCCATGACATAGTCCTTGCCCTCGATGCGCAGCTTGCCGGCGGCCTTGGCGCCCTGCTCACCACCGAGCTCGATGTAGTCATCATAGCCAATGACCTCGGCCTTAATAAAGCCGCGCTCAAAGTCGGTGTGGATGACACCGGCGGCCTGCGGGGCGGTCGCGCCCTGGCGAACCGTCCAGGCCTTGACCTCCATCTCGCCAGCCGTAAAGAACGACTGCAGACCAAGCAGCTTGTAGGCAGCCTGCGCAAGCACGTCCAGACCGGGCTGCTCCAGGCCCAGGCTCTCCAGGTAGTCGGCCGCATCCTCGGGATCAAGCTCAGAAAGCTCGGCCTCTATCTTGGCGCAGATCGGCAGTGGCTTGACGCCATCGATGGGCGCCAGGTCCTCGTTGAGCATGTCCTCGTCTACGTTGGCCACATACAGGATGGGCTTCATGGTGAGCAGGAACAGGCCCTTGGCGGCGGCGCGCTCCTCGTCGGTCATCTCCATGGACGCGGCGCGCTTGCCCTCGTTGAGCCAGGCAAGCAGGCGCTTGGCGACCTCAAACTTGGGCATGAGCTCCTTGTCGCGCTTAGCCTCCTTCTCGAGCTTAGGCAGCTGCTTCTCGAGCGTGCCCATGTCGGCCAGAATAAGCTCAGTCATGATGGTGTCGGCGTCACCGGCGGGGTCGACGAACTCGCCCGTGCGGCCCACCTCGCGCATAACGTTGGGATCCTTAAAGTAGCGCACGACCTCGCAAATAGCGTCGGTCTCGCGAATGTTGGCCAGGAACTGGTTGCCCAGACCCTCGCCTTCGTTAGCGCCCTTCACCAGACCTGCGATGTCAACGAACTCGACCGTCGCCGGCACAATGCGACCCGGGTTAACGATGTCGGCAAGCTTTTGCAGGCGGCTATCGGGCACATCGACGATACCGACGTTGGGGTCGATCGTGGCGAACGGGTAGTTGGCGGCAAGGCCAGTCTTTTTGGTAAGCGCGGTGAACAGCGTCGACTTGCCCACGTTAGGCAGGCCCACGATACCGATGGAAAGGGACACGACAGCTCCTTTTGGTACAAGCATTTCAAACTGCATAAGTATAGCGCCGCCGCAGCATCTGGGCGAACCCGGACGCAACGGCGGCACGAATGAAGCAGAGATAGAGGTCGCTGACTAGTCCGCGAGCTTTTCCACCTGGTCGAGCATCTTATCGAGCTTGGCCTTTGCTTCGGCTTTTGCCTTTTGGACCTCTTCGTGGGCTTTGGCCTTCTGGGCAGCCTTTTCCTCGGCCTCGGGATCGACGACGACCAGATTGGACGCGTCATGCTCAATCAACTTGAGCGCATGCTCGGGACACACCTTGACGCAGGCACCGCAGCCCAAGCAATACGTGGACTCCAACGCAAAGCGGCCGCTTCCCACCAAATCGCAGGCGAACGTGGGGCATACATTGACGCACTCGCCGCACGACGTGCACTTGTCAAAATCACACTCAGGCGTGCTCACCTGCATGTTCTGGGCAAGCTCGGGGTGGTTTTGCAATGTCGAGAGCACCAGCTGGCGACCGTGCGTGAGCGAACGGCGACGCTTGGTCGTCGTGGTGCCGCACATGGTGTTGAGCGTACGCTCGAGCTGCGTGATCTGGTGACGGTGGGCCTTCAACTTCTGCGTCACCGAGGCCAGCGCCGCCGTTGCCGGGTTGAGCTTGGTCACGGTAAGGCCCGTGGTGCGGGCAATCTTTTCCATGTACTCCTTGCGCTCGTACTCGCGGCGCTTATGGCACTTGAGGCTCTTGGGGTCGACCTCCAGACCCATACCCGTGCCCGCCCACTCCTCGGCGGTAGCAATGGCCTCGCCCAGGATGTCCTCGCCGCCGGTGTTACGGCACTTATCGCACACGCCCAACGGCAGGTAGACGCTCACGTTGGGATAATCGGCCAGTACCGAGAACCAGGTCTC
>USBA01000197.1 GCA_900552735.1 uncultured Collinsella sp.
CGGGCAGCGCGCCTTGTTCTGTTTGTAAGGGAAACTGCGCCCCGGTATTTCAGCTCAGAACGGGGCGTAGCTTCCCTCAGAGCCTTCTTTCGGAAACCATGTCCCATTCTGGGCGCGGATTCTGGGACACGCTTTCCGCAACGGGTCTCTCGCGAAAACTGCATCCCACTCTGAGCGCCCATTCCGGGACACAGCTTCCCAACGGCCCCCGTTTTGGAAACCACATCCCGTTCCGAGCCTTCAAAGCGGGACGCGGCTTCCCCGAGAGAGTATCGACTACTTGCCGTCGTCGTCCTTGGCTTCTTCTCTTGCATAGAGCTCCAGCATGCGGCGGCGGTATTCGCGCACGGCGAGCTTGGCGCGCTCCAGGCGACGGCGCTCGCGCGGAGTCAGCTCGGACGGGTCGACCTCGTCTCCATAGGTCTTATCGGCAAGCAGGTGCGCCGCGTCCACGATGCGGGCATCGATGTGGCCGCTCGCCGCCTCGGCGGAAAGACGCTCGGCAATCGTATCGAGCGTAGGCAGGCCCTCGAATACGCGACCATGACCATGCGAAGTCAGCAGCTCATGCTCGCGCGCGAGCAAGCTCGCTAGGTCGTGGTGGGCGCGCAAGATGTCGAGCGCATCGGATGGATGCTCGGCAACCTCTGCCACGGCGGCGACCGGCGCGGCATCCACCACGCGGTAGAAGAGCTGCGCGAGCAATGGCATCAAGAACACCGTGATGGCGCCGGCGGCAACCATGACCGACGCAATATCTTGTGACAGCGCGCCCGCGTTGACGGCAACGCTCGTCACGGCAACGATGATCGGCAGGGCCGTGGTGCAGTACAGAGCCACGGTAATGCGACCATACGCCGACACATCGCGCGTCGCGGGACAAATGCCCATAGAGATGAGAATGGGCACGGCACGAATAATCAGCAACGCCACGATAAAACCCGCGAGCAAGCCCGGGCGCGACGCCACGGCCGTCAGATCGATCTTTGCGCCCGATACGGTAAAGAACACCGGAATCAAAAAGCCGTAGGCCAGGCCGTCGAGCTTGGTCTCGAGCGTATGGTTGCCCTCGGGGATGATATAGCGCAGGACAAAGCCGGCGGCAAAAGAACCCAACACGATGTCGAGATCAAAGACAGCCGAGAACGCCACGAGCGTGACCAGGATGAGCACCGTCAGACGCACGAACGTCTGCGATGTGGTATCGGCGCGCTCCTCGACAAACGCAAAGAAACGGCTGCCGACGCGCTTGGAGCGGCTCGGAACCACGGCCAGCAACACGCAGACCACCGCAAACAAGCCAAGGATTACAAGCGTTTGGATGCCGGTGCGGGCAGACAGCAGCACCGACATGGCGAGCACGGGACCGAGCTCGCCCCAAGTGCCATACGCGAGAATCGAGTCGCCCACACGCGTGCCGGTGAGCGAGCGCTCGCGCATGATGGGCACAAGCGTACCGAGCGCCGTGGAAGTAAGGGCAAGCGTCACGGCGATACCGTCGAAATGACTGACCGAGAACCACGGGGTAAAGCGCACGGCAAGCCAGGCGATACCAAACGTGACGACCCACGTCGCCAAGCCGTAGCGCCCCTCCACACCCGTGATGCTCTTGGGGTCGATCTCAAAGCCGGCAAGCAGGAACAAAAAGGCCAGGCCGAGCTCGGACACGAGCGAGACCTCGGCATCTACATGGATAATGTCGAGCATATGGGGTCCCAGCACCGCGCCAAACACGAGCAAAAAGACCGTCTCGGGAACGGGTTTCCCGGGGATCGCCGAGGCGATGAAGGGGCTTGCAAAGGCCACGAGCGCGATGATGGCGAGTGAAACGAATGCCATGTGATGCCTTTCTCTTGTTTGCGCTTCACTGTAGCACCCTCGCCGTCCTCAACGCGCCGCGAGCTGTCGTATCATAGTGAGGTTTACAAACATGTGGCTCAAGGCGACCGCGAGGCTTGCCCCGCAAACCGACCGCTGCCACATACCGTACCGTACGCCCAACCGATCAGGAAGGCAGGAACCAATGGTCTCTCGTATCTACGTGGAGAAGAAACCCGGGTTCGACGTCGAGGCTCAGCAGCTCAAGGGCGAGCTGACCGAAATTCTCGGCATCAAGGGCATCGAGGCCCTGAGGATCATCAACCGCTACGACGTCGAGGGCATCGACGAGGAGCTTTTCCGCTCCTGCGTGCCGACCGTCTTTAGCGAGCCCCAGGTCGATGTAACCTATGACGAGCTCCCCGCAAGCGATGGCGCCGTCTTTGCCGTCGAATTCCTGCCTGGCCAGTTTGACCAGCGCGCCGACTCCGCCAGCGAGTGCGTGCAGCTCATCAGCCAGGGCGAGCGCCCCGCCGTGCGCTCCGCCAAGGTCTATATGATCTCGGGCACTCTGGACGAAGACGCCATCGGGGCCATCAAGCACTACGTGGTGAACCCCGTCGAGGCGCGCATCGCCTCGCTCGACCTGCCCGAGACGCTGTACATGGAGACCCCCGAGCCTGCGCCCGTCGAGGTGCTCGATGGCTTCCGCGAGCTCGACGAGGCCGGCCTTGCCGCCTTTATCGCCGATCGCGGTCTTGCCATGGACGAGGCGGACATCGCCTTCTGCCAGCAGTACTTCCGCGATGAGGATCGCGACCCCACCATCACCGAGATCCGCGTGATCGACACCTATTGGTCCGACCACTGCCGCCACACCACCTTCGGCACCGTCCTGGATGACGTGACGATCGACGACGCCGTGGTGCAGCAGGCCTTCGACCGCTACATGGAGATGCGCCACGAGCTCGGTCGCGACGCCAAGCCCGTCTGCCTCATGGACATGGGCACCATCGGCGCCAAATACCTCAAGAAGACCGGCGTCATGACCGATGTCGACGAATCCGAGGAGATCAACGCCTGCACCGTCAAGGTGAAGGTCGATGTCGATGGTGAGGACCAGGACTGGCTGTTCCTGTTTAAGAACGAGACCCACAACCACCCGACCGAGATCGAGCCCTTCGGCGGTGCCGCCACCTGCGTGGGCGGCGCCATCCGCGACCCGCTTTCGGGTCGCAGCTACGTGTACCAGGCCATGCGTGTCACCGGCGCCGGCGACCCCACCGTCCCCGTGTCCGAGACGCTCGAGGGCAAGCTGCCGCAGCGCAAGCTCGTAACCACCGCTGCCGCCGGCTACTCCAGCTACGGCAACCAGATCGGCCTTGCCACCGGTCAGGTCAACGAACTCTATCACCCCGGTTACGTGGCCAAGCGCATGGAGGTTGGCGCCGTCGTGGGCGCTACCCCGGCAAACCACGTTCGTCGCGAGTGCCCCGCCCCCCC
>USBA01000198.1 GCA_900552735.1 uncultured Collinsella sp.
TGAATAGGCAAACATGCGCGAATCGTCTGCAACGCGGATAAAACCGTGGCGATACAGATCGAGGTCGCCCGCGTACGGCACGGCCTCGACGCGGCCCGTGCAGCCATTAAGACCGGTCTGCTCGGGAGCCTCGATAACATAGTTCCAGGCACCCAGCTCGGTCGGGGCAAACGACACGCAGTAGGTACGCCCACCATCCCAGTAGGCCTCGCGGCGAATTACCCTGCCACTCGGGCCGGTGAACTCCGCCCAAATCTCAGCGTCTAAAAACGGGTTATCGAACGAACAGGCGCTCTCAAACGTCAGTACAACCGGGCGCCAAATCTCGGCAACAGCGGCTTGATTCAACGTCATATCCATTGCAGACCCCTCTCCGGTCTTAGTCCTGCTAGTTCAGTCCTCGCTCACGAGCGGATGCCATGGCAAAGTCAACGATCGCTTGGGCATCCTCGGCACAAATAAAGCCTTGTGACACCTCGATCGCCGTATCGCGCTCACACAGAGCGCGATAGTTTTCGAGCGACCCGTACAGCTCTTTGAGCATCGATGCCGAGAACGACTCCATGTGGCCAAACAGCCCGTCCTTATCGCTCGTTTTATCGACCGTGCCCTGCCCCGGCTCCACCAAGCTCGTGTTGGAGTAGCGGGCAAACGGATGCTCGAGCAGGCAGGTGCGAAGTCCGCCCTTGGTATTTCCCAGGGCATCCTTTACGTTCTCGCCGCTCGCGTCCAGCTCAATGCGTGGACAGGTTGCCGGAGCCGCACCCGTACGGACCCAGCGGAACAGATTGCGGAATGCAGCATGGAACAGATACTGCGACGGATAGGCGTTTGCCTCGGCATGCTTACCGACATACACCGGCAGATGGTCGATACGCTTGAGATCCTCGTCGTCTTGGTAATAGTCGACGTAACTCCACTGCGTATCGTGGGAAGCACCCGTCACCTCGTACAGCCGGTACTTAAAATCGGGATCGTCGCTATCGGGCATAAGCGTGCGCCAACTCTCAAAGCGACCGTTCTCGCTTTCGGTCTGAAGGGCGATAAACGGCTCCTCGACGTGCTCCACACGCAGTAGATGGTGTGCGTATTCCCGGCAGCATTCATACTGGTTGACGGGAATGCACATCGAATGGATGCCGCCGCCAGACAGGTATCCGTCAAACACGCGGCCGTCACGGCGCACCTCCTCGCGATAGGCAAAACTGTTAAGGTAGCGGAACAGATAGGCGCCGGACTGAGACCATCCTGTAAGGCAAATTGCCTGGCGAGGATAGTCGCGGATCGGGTTAAGGTCGGAGTCTCCGCGCAAGAGCCACGCAAGATCGGTCAGCATATCCCAAAACAGGCCAGTCTCGTAGGAGATGTCCATGTCGGGAAGCGCGCCGTCGCGTTCGAGCTGTTCCGGATCAAAGTCAAAGGGCCGCTCGGGAGTTGGGTTTGCCCAGCTCATGAAGGCATAGCGATCGGGATTGAATTCCTTGAGCTTGGCGATGGTATTGGGCTTGCTGGTAATGCCCACATAGATATCGCCAGAGCGCACAAACTCGCCGTGACCCAGAATCCACATGCGCTCGATTTCCATAAACGATGTGGGATTGATGATCTCCACGACCACATTGCCACTCGCTTGCGCCGGATTTTTCGGAGCACGAACAACGATCCGATTGGAATAAGGGGCGTCGGCAGTCATGACCTCCACGCCGCCGTCTTCGTCGGCGGTGCGATACACGTTGGCGGTACCGTCAACGCGATACTCGCGCTCGACGTAATCCTTTGCACTCAGATGACAGTAGCGCTCGGCGCTCGAAAACGGATAGCTCTCATCCGTAATGGGCATTTCAAAAATACCGCTGATCATCTCGTCCCCCTTGCTGTTGCGTTTGCTGAGACAGACTCTACTGGGGACGCTACTTAACTTCTATTGATTCTTAAGTTGAGTTACTAATTATTTAGCTTAATAAACAGCCTGGTGTTAAGCTCATAGTAAGTTCACAAACGTTAGGAACCACCATGGCCGTTACTGCAAAACAAATCGCTGACCAGCTGGGAATTTCGGCAGCGGCCGTTTCCCTTGCACTTAACAATCGACGCGGCGTAAGCAAAAAAACACGGCAGCTGGTACTGAGCACCGCCGAAGCTCTGGGTTACGACTTTAGTAAGATTAAGTTCGAGCGCCAAAAGAGCGGAACCGTTGCCTTGGTTGCCTTTAACCGGCGCCGCATCTTTACGACCCCCTTCTTCGCCGATATGCTCGCCGGAGTCGAGGGCACCCTTAGACACGCGGGATTCTCGTTTTCGCTGGTGAACTACTCGCCGTTCGAAAACACTCAGCAACAGATCGCCGACATCGCCGAAGCGCAATACGATGGTGTCATCATCCTTGCAACTGAGATGTTCGAGTCGGATTTTATGCCGTTTGCATCGCTGGACTGTCCCCTGCTGCTGTTGGACTCATGCATGAGCGCTGGGGTCGATACGGTCAAGATCGACAATGCCGCCAGCATGATGCTAGCCGTGCAGTACCTGCATTCGAAGTATGGATCTGTCCCCGGGCTGTTAACGACGCCCGTTACCGTGGGCAACTTCACCGAACGACGCTTCGCCTACGAGCACGCCATCGGTCAGCTATCGGGCTCGGAAAAGTGCGGCACCGTCCACGAGCTCGCCGTCGCTCCAGACGAGGCATACGCCGGCATGCTCGACATTATTGATTCGGGCGAACCCCTCGCCCAAAACTACGTCGCTGTCTTTGACGATATAGCTATTGGGGCCATGAAGGCCTTTATCGAGCGTGGTTATCGCGTGCCCGATGACGTACGCATCGTCGGCTTCGACAACAACGCCGGCGGAACCTACGTGCAGCCACAACTGACCACGCTCAATGTTCCTTCGGAGTATATGGGCGCCATCGCCGCAGGGCGCCTCGTCGAGATTATCGACGAGACCGAGCACCACCCGCTCAAGATTGAGCTGGGAGCGTCGCTGATCAAGCGCCGCTCGGCCTAGAGCTCGCGCACGCTCTGGCGCTCGACAAAATAGGTCGACACGGCCGTTTTGCAGGTATAGCTCTTGGGATTGCGGATGTTGCCCACCAGACGGCGCACCGCGATCTCGCCCACCTCGTGCTTGGGGACATGCACCGTGGTGAGCGGCGGGTTGGAGAAGGCGCCCACGGAAAGATCGTCGAAGCCAATCATGGAGACATCTTCGGGCACGCGAATGCCATGCTCGCTCAACGCACGCATAGCACCCACGGCGAGGACGTCGTTCTCGGCAAAGAAAGCCGTCGGCAGTTCATCATGCGAAACGGTAT
>USBA01000199.1 GCA_900552735.1 uncultured Collinsella sp.
CCTTGCGCGCTACGCTGGTATATGCTTACGCATTTCCTCAGCTCCGCGCCCCGACGGGTTCGACCCCATGCGAGGTCAACAAAAAAAGACGGCCAACGTTCGTTGGCCGTCTTAACATGCTTTGGGTGGGCCGTCAGGGGGTCGAACCCTGGACCTTGGGATTAAGAGTCCCCTGCTCTACCAACTGAGCTAACGACCCAAAGCTAAAGTCCGTTATGGCGGACTTTAGAGGATATATCGTGTGGTGGGCCGTCAGGGGTTCGAACCCTGGACCTTGGGATTAAGAGTCCCCTGCTCTACCAACTGAGCTAACGACCCGATATCAACACGAAGCAAGAACTGGGGTGGGTAAAGGGACTCGAACCCTCGACCTACGGGACCACAACCCGTCGCTCTAGCCAACTGAGCTACACCCACCGTGTCCTGTGCGCTTCGCGCTCGACTATTATTGCAAGGAACGCCACGCGATGCAAGCCCCAATTTTCAAGAATTTTGAAAAGAGTTTTTCGAGCGCGTTTCGAGCAATTCCCACCGGTTCCATAGGAGTAAACTTGCCCCACTGCAAATCCTCGAAAGGACCGGCATGAAAGAACTCTCCAACCGCACGGCAACATTTACCGATTCGGTCATCCGCCGCATGACACGCATCTCCAATAAGTACGACGCCGTCAACCTCTCGCAGGGCTTCCCTGACTTCGATCCCCCGGCGCAGCTGCTCAACAGCCTGAGCGCCATCGCCAGCGACCCCAAGCCGCTCTATCACCAGTACTCCATCACCTGGGGCTCCCAGGCCATGCGCGAGGCGCTCGCTGCCAAGCAGGAGCACTTTATGGGCATGCCGGTCGACCCCAACCAGAACATCGTGGTCACCTGTGGCTCCACCGAGGCCATGATGGCCGCCATGATGACGGTTACGAACCCCGGCGACAAGGTCGTCATCTTCTCGCCGTTCTACGAGAACTACGGCGCCGATACCATCCTCTCAGGTGCCGAGCCCATCTATGTGCCGCTCAACCCGCCCACGTTCGACTTCGATCGCGAGGTCCTCGAGGCGGCCTTCCGCGACAATGATCCCAAGGCCATCGTCCTGTGCAACCCTTCCAACCCCTGCGGCAAGGTCTTTACGCGCGAGGAGCTCGCCTTTATCGCCGACCTCTGCAAAAAGTACGACGCCTACTGCATTACCGACGAGGTATACGAGCACATCGTCTACGCGCCCCACGAGCACGTCTATATGGCCACGCTGCCAGGCATGTTCGAGCGCACCATCAGCTGCAGTTCGCTGTCCAAGACGTACTCCATCACCGGCTGGCGTCTGGGCTACACCATTGCCCCGGCCCAGATCACCGAGCGCATCAAGAAGGTCCACGACTTTCTCACCGTGGGTGCCGCCGCTCCCCTGCAGGAAGCCGTCGTCACCGCCCTCAAATTCGACGACAGCTATTACCAGGAGGTCCTCGACCTCTACGCCGCCAAGCGCGACCTGTTCTGCCAGGGACTCGACAGCATCGGTCTTGAGCACAACGTGCCACAGGGCGCCTACTACGTCATGATGGACATCTCTGAGTTTGGATATGATAGCGACCTCAAATTCTGCGAGGACCTCGCGTCTAAGGTGGGCGTGGGCGCCGTACCCGGCTCGAGCTTCTTCCGCGAGCCCGTCAACCATCTGATTCGTTTCCACTTTGCCAAGCGAGACGAGACACTTAACGCGGCGCTGGAGAACCTCAAGTCGCTGCGTGATAAAATCAAGCCGCGCGGGTAAGGACGGCCCAGCAACTAAAGCAACCAAAGAAGCCTCGCACCGCCCGCCGCGTTGCGAGGCTTCTTTTTATAGCGCTTTCTTAAATGGTTTAGAGCTCTATACTTTAGTCACGGAGCAACTCGTCCCAGAGAGAGGAATACTATGGCAGAGCAGCAGCTTATCGGAGCGCTCGAGGCTGGCGGCACCAAGATGGTCTGCGCCACGGGCTATGCAGACGGTACGGTCCTGGAGCGCGAGCAGATTGCGACCACGACCCCGCAGGAGACCGTTGAGGCCGTCAACGCATGGTTTGCCGACAAGGGCATCGCCGCGCTGGGCATTGGCGCCTTTGGCCCCACGGCAGTCAACCCTGCCTCGCCCCAATACGGCAAGATCCTGGAGACGCCCAAAACGGCATGGCGCTACTTTGATCTGCTGGGCACCATTCAAAACGAGCTCAATATTCCCTGTGGCTACGACACCGACGTCAACGTCGCCTGCTTGGGCGAGGTCACCTTCGGTTGCGCCCAGGGCCTCACCGACGTGGTCTACCTGACCATCGGCACCGGCGTGGGCGCCGGCGTGCTCTCGGGCGGCCAGCTCGTGCACGGTATGATGCATCCCGAAGCCGGCCATATCCTGGTCACTCGCGACCCGCGCGACACCATCGGCGAGCATAGCGCCTGCCCCTTCCACGACAACTGCCTCGAGGGCCTCATCGCCGGCCCCGGCGTTAAAAAGCGCTGGAATGGCAAGAGCGCCGGAGACATGGCCGAAGATCCGGAGGCCATGGACCTGCTCGCAGGCTACCTGGCACAGGCGCTCATGACCTACACGCTGTGCTACGCGCCGCAAAAGATCATCATCGGCGGCGGCGTGGCCGACCACACCCCCATCGTGCCGCTCGCACGCAAAAAGTGCGCCGAGATGCTCAACGGCTATATCGTCACGCCCGAGGTCAACGACATCGATACCTACATTGTCAACAACAGCCTCGAGGGCAAGCAGGGCATCATGGGCTGCCTGGCCCTGGGCGCACAGGCGCTTCAGTAGCAGACGCACCCACAGGGCGTGGCGCGCTCGGCAAATCTAACCTACGGAACGACGCCACCACGCCCCATATAAGCCATCAAATAAAAAAGGCCGCCTAGGACCAAACAATACGTCCTAGGCGGCTTTTTTGGCGTGCATCAGCGACCGTAAGAGATATCGGAGCACAACGCCCGTTGCCGCTCCACAGCAGTCGATCATCACATCGGTGATCATGCCGGCGCGTCCCGGCACAAAGAGCTGAATCGTCTCGTCGATCGAGGGAATCAGCAGCAGGAACACCGCCGTGGGCAGCAGCACGTCAAAGGTGCGCCGGCCCTCAAAATCAAAGGCGTGCGTTGCCAGGATGCCGAGCACCATATACTCGGTAAAATGCGCGCACTTGCGAACAACAAAGTTGGTCACCCATTCATATGGAAGTCCCACGCCGTGCAGGAAACCGCGGATAGTTTCCATGACCGTTAGGCTCAGCGAGCCCGACCCCGAGCCGGGAACCAGCGAATTGCCCCAGATCAAGAGCG
>USBA01000200.1 GCA_900552735.1 uncultured Collinsella sp.
CATGCGCGACAGCGTTGCGACAGAAAGCTCGCCTGCCTCGAGAAACTCGTCGAGCGCCGCCTCATCCAGCGCCGCAGCGTCCTCCTGAACGGCACCGCCCGCCAACAGTTCATTGGCATCCAGGCAGCCCTCGGAGAGACGATGCCCCAGTTGCGCCAGCAGTGCATCGCGACCAGGATTCTCCAAATCGATTTTGTTGATATAGATGAACGTCGGGATGTCATAGCGCGCAAGCAGGCGCCACAGGGTTTCGGTGTGCCCCTGCACGCCATCGTTGGCGCCCACAACCAAAATCGCGTAGTCGAGCGCGCGCAATGTGCGCTCCGCCTCGGCAGAAAAATCGACATGGCCGGGAGCGTCCACGAGCATAACGTGGGTGTCGCCATGGTCGAGCACAGCCTGTGACGAGAAGATCGTAATGCCACGCTCGCGCTCGATCTCGTTCGTATCCAGATGCGAGTCGCCATCGTCCACGCGGCCGCGCTTGCGAATGCGACCCGCGTTAAACAGCATGGCCTCGGCCAGCGTGGTCTTGCCGGCATCGACATGCGCCAAGATTCCAACGACAGCTTGCTTCGACATTGCTCTCCTCTTATTGCAAGCCCATCGCACGCGGCAACGGGCGTCCTCGTTCCACACTGGATGATACAATTTACGGGCCGGCGGGCGAAGCGGGCCCTATCCCCCGACCGAGCTCATCGCCCCGCGTTGCCGCGCGGCGATTTTCGTAGGTTCGCGCCTTGCGAAAGCCGGCACCTCCCCTTTTTGCCTGCCCGGGCTCACCTGGGCGATAACAACGCGAGCCCCACAACAACGCGTTTTACCAAAAATGGCCCCACTCGGGGCCATTTTCATTTCGGTGAAACGCTGGTATGTGACTCGGCCTTTATGCCTCGCGCAGCCAATCAAACGCAACACGCGGCGTGCCGTCCGACACATACACGACGCCGGCACGCTCAAACCCCGCCTTAATACTCGCACCCTGCATGGGCAGGTTGTCCTGATGCGTGTCGATGCGCAGGTGATCGGCACGCTCCTTGGCAAAGGCAAACATCGCAGCCGTGATACCGTGCACGGTGCCGTCGGATGCCACGCGGTGCAGCACGGCGTATGGAGTGTCGCTGCGCCATTGACCGTCCTCAATTACGTCATAGCACTCGTCCGGGCCCGGTAAAAAGGCAAACGTCGCCACCACGCGGCCGTCGACTTCGCACACATAGCTGCCATCGGCGGCAATATCGGCAGCCAGCTGCTCGGCAGAAGGCGTGCCCTCGGGCCACTGCGTGGCGTTGCCATGTGCGCGCATAAAGGCGCGGGCTGCGTCATAGATAGCCATGACGGCGGGAATGTCGGTATCGAGGGTTTTTCTGATCATCACGCGGCGACCTCACGTTTATTGGTATCACTTTGGTTGAGCAATGATACCAGCGTTTGGAGAGGAGCACGAAGCAGATGGGAAGCAAAAAGCGAGCCGCCTGGTCAAAAGCCAAAAGCGAGTTTTTGGGCGCTGCCACCGGCGGCGATATGAGCGACCTGTTTGCACGCGAGGACGAGCGCCGCGACGCCCTGGACGCCGAGCGCGACGAGGCTTGGCGCTATAAGTCGTGCGAGCGCAAAAACCGTTACGACACACGCGCCGAGGCCGAGGCAGTTATGGCCGACTGCGAAAACCGCGGGCGGCGTGGTTTGGCCTGCTACAAATGCGAATACTGCGGCGGCTGGCACCTGACGTCGCACCCTTGGAAATAGGGACCGCATCGGCACGGCACTAGCGAAGCCCCGGTAATCGCACGCAAGCTACGGGCGCGGCGGCACCAAAACATCGTAACGAACGGCCTTGCCCGCAAGTTGATAGCTCGGCTTAACTCCGGCAAGCAGCGGGCCCTTCACCGGCCGCTTGATAACGACCTTGCGCGGATGCACAGCAAGCGCCGCCTCGACCAGCGATTCCTCATCGGCACACGGCTGTTCCAAATGGTGCAGGAGTTGGAACTTCTTTTTCACCGCCGCACTCTTGGTGCGCTCGGGAAACATGGGATCCAGATACACCGCGTCGGGAGCGGCGAGCTCGCCCTGCCCGATCAGCTCAGCTGTATGGCGAAGGCCGGCAATGCTGTCCTCGCCCGCATGTAAGCGCATGCGCGCCACAGCAGCCGCAAGCGCCGGATCATCTGCCGCGCGATCCAAGGCGTCCTTGAGGAGTGCCGCGATCACGCAATCCTGTTCATACAGATCGACGGTAAAGCCCGCGGCCGCCAGCAGCAGCGAATCCTCGCCAAAGCCTGCCGTGGCGTCAATCGCCCATGGTTGCTCGATGCCTTTTGTGCGCGCAGCCTTTACCAGCAGCTCTTGCTGCAGGCGGCCCTGCTTGAGTCGTGGCAGCATGCGGCCAAAATCGGCGCGCAGTTCCATCGTGCCGTCGGTGAGCGTGAGGCCCTCGGACTTCCCGGTCAGCTCAAGCCCCGCGGCCCGAGCAACAGAAAAGGGATCGACGACGCCCATGGACACTCCTTAGCAAACAAAACGAATACGTGAGCGCCACCTCAGTTGGCACCCAACCGTCCGTTATTGTCCCACATGCGACATGGTCCACAGCATCCCAATGCAAAGCACCGCCATCAATCCCGTGCACACGGCAGCGATCACAGAATCACCCATGCGCCTTCCCAACGACCGCGGTTCACGCACTTGCTCTGGTCCGTACATCATGGCTCCTCCTTAGACTCACTTCTTATCACGGCCTCATCATCGCAGCGCCGCACATGAGCTGCCATCGATTTGACTTACAGCTGGCTTTCCTTTTTGAAAGGTTGGACCGCACAGGCTCAAAGCGCTTTCAAACGCATGCATCGCTCCGTTGAACTACAATGTGCTTCACGATATGTGCCGCAACCTGGGTGCGACAGATTCTCCGCGCCCGCATCGAAAGGACCAGCTATGAGCGCCGCTCGCAAGACACTCAAAATCCTTGCCCTGATTTATTTTGTTCTGGGCATCGCCAGTCTCGTCATTGGAATCGCCGGCATCGCGACCGGCAAGTTCGAGTCCACCTACGGGCCGAACGCCATGCTCGCCACGGTCGTGCTTGTCGCCAAGGGCCTCATCGATCTCGCCGCGGGCGTTGCGGGCATCAAGGGCGCCAACAAGCCTTCGCAGGTAGGCGGCGCGTTTAAGCTCGGCATCGTCGCCGCAATCGCCACGCTCGTCCAGGCCGCGCTCACGCTTCCCGCGCTCGGCGGCAGCTCCGTCAATATCGTCGCCTTTGTCATCGTGGTGTACGACCTGTTCTTTATTCAGCAG
>USBA01000201.1 GCA_900552735.1 uncultured Collinsella sp.
GGAGCGGACAACGGGGCTCGAACCCGCGACCCCAACCTTGGCAAGGTTGTGCTCTACCAACTGAGCCATGTCCGCTTACGAGGATTAATCTTACGTGATGCCCGCATCCTATGCAAGAACTTTTTTTGAAAAGTTTTGCGACGCCCTCGCGAACCTCGCGAAGACATCAGCCACCACGGAAGGCGCAGGCAAACGCAAACTCGCCGCAAGAGGCCCTTACATCTCACCGAGCATGATCCAGGCAGAGCTGTCCTGCGCGAGTCTGCCGTCTGCAAGCGCTGATGAGGTGAGCAGGACCCTGCCCGCCGGCAGCTCCACGGGTGCTGCACCGAAGTTCGTCACACACGCCCAGCCGTTGTCGCGGCGATAGGCGATGACGCCGCCCTCAGCGCCCTCGGCACCATCCGCAAGGCCGGTGCGCCCGTCAAGATCGAGCCACGCAAGATCGTTGGCGCACCCGCGCAGCTTGCGCCGCAGCCAGAGGGCGTCACGATAGAGCGCAAGCATCGATGTCGGGTCCGTTTCTTCCCTATCGGCAGCATAATCGGAAAACCATGCAGGCTGCGGCAGATGGGGCGCCGCATCAGCGTCCGCCGGCGAAAACCCAAACGATCCGCCCTGCGCGGGATCGTCCGCCGCTACCCACGGCAGGGGCACACGACAGCCGTCGCGCCCCTTCTCGCGCTTCGGTCCGCGCGTATTGGTTGCACTGGGATCTTCGAGTGCAGTCCACGGGATATCAGCCACCTCAAAAAGACCGAGCTCCTCACCCTGATACACGTATGCCGAGCCCGGAAGCGCCAGTTCAAGCAAAAGAGCCGCCCGCGCGCGGCGCTCGCCGAGTTCACGGTCCTCGTCATAAGACGACCCGTCGCGTAAGAGCCAGTCGAGCGCAATCTGATGGTAGCGCGTCGCCTTGATTTGCGGCAGGGCATAGCGTGTCGCCACGCGCGGCACGTCGTGGTTGGAGAGTACCCAGGTCGAGGCGGAATCGGATTCGATAGCTGCCTTCAAGCCCTCCTCGATTGCAGCGTGCATGTCATCATAGGTCCAAGTGGCCTTGGCAAACTCAAAGTTGAATGTCTGGCCAAGCTCGCTGGGACGCGCATAGAGATACTGGCGCTCAGGCAGCACCCACGCCTCGGCAACGGCGCTGCGCGGCGGATTATAGCGGTCGAACACGCGGCGCCACTCGCGATAGATCTCGTGGACCTCGTTGCGGTCCCACAGCGGATGGGCGCCGTCGTCAACCATGTCATCGCCCTCGGCGAGATGCCACCGGTCGAGGTCATCGCGGTCGAGATCCTTGGCGAGACCGTGCGCCACATCGATGCGAAAGCCATCGACGCCTCGATCGCTCCAAAACGCCAGGACGTCGCAAAAGAACGCGTGAACCTCGGGGCATGACCAGTCAAAGTCCGGCTGCTCGGGCGTAAACATGTGCAGATACCATTGACCGTCCGCAACACGCGTCCAGGCGGGGCCGCCAAAGTTGGCATTCCAATTGGTGGGAGGCAGCTCGCCATGCTCGCCGCGACCATCGCGGAAGATATAACGGGCGCGCTCGGGCGATCCGGGGCCGGCGGCAAGAGCGGCTTTGAACCAGGGGTGCTGGTTGGACGAATGGTTGGGCACGATGTCGACGATGACCTTGATGCCGCGCGCGTGAGCCGCAGCGATCATGTCATCGAAGTCGTCAAGCGACCCGAGACGTGGGTCGACATCGCAGTAGCCCGCCACATCATAGCCGCCATCGACAAGAGGCGAAGGGTAAAACGGGCTCAGCCAGATGGCCTCGATGCCCAGCCGCTCAAGATAGTCCATCTGCTGGGTAATGCCCGCGATATCGCCCAGACCCGAACCGGTCGAATCCTTAAACGAATGCGGGTAGATCTGATAGATCGCGGCATCGGACATCCATGAGCGCGAAGAGGACTTTTCTGCAGCCATGGGGTGAGCCTCCCTTGCAACGAGGTTTTGCGAGATGCCCACGATGATACGCCCAAAGCTGTCATTCGAGGCAAACAACGCCACAGCCACACCCCAAAACGCTCGCTCCCTCTCGGGCTCGAGCCTCCTGGGACGAATCGATCGATTAGTGAAAAGAACGGAAGACTCACTCCCCCGGCCACAACAGCGAGCGGGCTCCGGGTGCCCCAGGTTGCCGCGAAAGAGGAGGGAAGCGTACTTTATGTACGCGACCGACGATTGAGGGGGCAAGATGGGGTGCCCGGGGCTCGCGCAGCGTCAACAAAAAACGCGGTTCGTTAGAACCGCGTAAGATAGTTGGAGCGGACAACGGGGCTCGAACCCGCGACCCCAACCTTGGCAAGGTTGTGCTCTACCAACTGAGCCATGTCCGCTTGCGGGTTATTAATTTACGCGAGTTATCCAAAAGACGCAAGTACTTTTTTCAAAAAAGTTGCTCAAAGCAAGTTCACGCAGGGAAATCATGTCAACCCAAGGCGCTAAGCGCACGATTCCAATGCCGAGCTAAACAGCTTCACCATCCGAACGCGTGTGCCGGCACCATCCGTGCGACGGGTAACCTCCACATTATCGACGAGCATGCGCATAAGCTTGATACCACGTCCGCGTTCCTCGGATGCCACCGGCTCGCTCGCCCCATCGATAGAATAGCCAGCGCCCCGATCAAGCACCTCGAGCACAACACGGTCCCCGTAGGCCTGAACCGTCAGGATACAGCCAACACCGCCCGCATGGTCATACGCGTTACCCAATGCCTCCCCCAGCGCCAATGCGACGTCATAACGTTCATCACGCCTCAGGGGAAGTGATTCGAGAAGCTCGGCCACACGGTGCCGATAATACGGGAGATTCTCGATGCCTCGCTGCACTTCGATGCTCTTGCTCCATCGTGGCAACTCTCCCACCGGAATGGCGGGAATCGACTCACGCGCCGGACCCGCAACATGAAGGATGTCGACAAGTCGGGCAATCTCCAAAAAGCGAATGACCTCATCGGAGGCGTTAACGAGCGAAAGCAGGCCCTCTCGCCTCATGAGCTCTCTGGCACGTGTAAGCAAAAACGCCAAACCCGTCGAGTCGATAAAGCCCACGGCCTGGCAATTGATGACAACGCGACGCACGCCCCGGTCGATCAGATTATCCAACCGTGGACGCAGCACGGACACCGAGGCGATGTCGACATCACCCGGTGGCGTCAAAACCGCTATGTCATTCCACTCATTCATACGACCATGGTTCCCCAAAAGAGCTCGCTCGATGCATACATATCTGCAGCTGCGCAGATTTTGCCCGTCAAGTAT
>USBA01000202.1 GCA_900552735.1 uncultured Collinsella sp.
AACATCTGCCGCTCGACGATGGCTGAGTCGGTGTTTACCGAGCTCGTGCGCCGCGCTGGGCGCGAGGCGGAGTTTGTCATCGATTCCGCAGCGACCTCAACTGAGGAGATTGGCAACCCGCCGCACCACGGTACCGTTGCCAAGCTACGCGAGGCCGGAATTCCCATCGTCGCACATCGCGCACGTCAGGTGCGTCGCGCGGAGTATGGCGACTGGGATCGCATTGTCTATATGGATGCCGAGAACGCGCGCAGCCTGCGTCGCATCTTTGGCGACGACCCCGACGGCAAGATTTCGCGCTTGCTCGATTGGACCGAGCGCCCCGGCGACGTGGCCGATCCCTGGTACACCGGCAATTTCGATGCCACCTACCGCGATGTGCTCGACGGTTGCACCGCTATGCTCGAGCAACTGTAGGAAAGCGAGGTCGCAGGCCACGCCTTCGGCGCGAAACGAGCGTGGATAATCTCCCGCATGAAAAATGAGCGTGGATTTTCTCCCACTTTGAGCATTCAAGTGCGCTCTAAACGGGAGAAAATCCACGCTCACCTATTCGTCGACGATCTCGGCAAGCCAGACGTTGAGGGTGTCGACCTCGGGGCAGCAGAACTTTGCCGTACCGGGCTCGTTGCCAGGAACAGTTCCGCCGTAGCGCAGGATATCGATATAGGGAAAGCCCACATGGCAGGCCATGGCGCACATCTTGCCGCGGTCTCGGTCGAAGTCAAAGACGTCGCCGGGCTTATGGCCATGGTGGCAGCGACACGCGCCCAGCTGGTCCACGCAGCTCACGCGGATACGCGGACGCTTGCCCCGCGGTGCGCCGAGCGGCTTGCTCTCGCCCGCGGGCTTGGCGCCGCCCTCGCTGGCGTTACTCATGGTCGATCACATCCAGGCAGGCCTCGATGGGAAGGCCGGCCGACTTGTCCTCCTGGTCGGCATTGCGCTCGATAAGCTCGGCTACCACACGCATAGCGTCGGTCGTCGCACGTTGCAGGCTCCAGCCGGCCATAACGCGACCCACGAGCACCGACGAGAACGTATCGCCCGTGCCCGGGAAATACACCGGGATCAGCTCAAAGGGAATCGTAAAGTACTCTCCCGCCACATGGTCGTAGCCGATAACGGCACTCGCCCCGTCGACCTTTGCGCTCGTGATGACCACCGACTTGGCGCCCAGCGCGAGCATGGCATCCACGAGCGTACGAGCCTCGTCGGCCGTAATCTGCTCGGCCATAGGCGTATCGGTGAGCAGACACGCCTCGGTATAGTTGGGCACCGCGTAGTCGGCGCACTCGACCAGGCTGCGCATAAGGCCGATGGTCGACTCGGGCACGCCAGCGTAGAGCCTGCCGTTGTCGGCCATGATGGGGTCGACGAACACTTTGGTGCCCTTTTGCGCGCGGCGGTGGCAAAAGTCCGAGATGATGCGCGCCTCTTCTTCGGTCACGATAAAGCCGGTCGAGATGGCGTCGAATTCAAAGCCGAGTTCCTCCCAGATGGCGAGGCTCTGGCGGACATACTCCGTGGTGTCGTGGATGTAGAACTTGGGGTAGTTGAGCGTATCGGACACAAGTGCCGTCGGCAGGTTGTGGATGCGATAGCCCATGTGCGACAGCACCGGCAGCATGGCAGAAAGCGCGACCTTGCCGTAGCCGCACATATCGTTAATCAGCAGCAGCTGAGTGTTCTTCATGAGTGTCCCCCTTGGTTCGGGCGCGGCGCGACGGCGCCATAGTGCGACTAAGTGTAGCGCAGAGGGCGTTGCGAGCGGAGGCGAGCGGTACGAAGCGCAAATTGTTGCGGAAAGGTTACGGAAATGGGAGGCAAATCGCGGCGGTAGCGGCACAGTATCTGCCATCTAGTTGCTACCATTCCAAAACTATGCCGGATTACTACGATAAACCGCCAGTCTCCAACCACAACGAATTGCACTCCAGCAAAACCGCAGGTAGACAGCTTGTGATTTTCCGAAAAACAATGCCGAGGTCTGATATTTCGAATTCATCGTAGTAATCCGGCATAGTTTTGGACAAAGCAACTTCGAAAGGGTGTCACCGCAGCCCAAAATGATTCGTTTTCCTCCGTCCCCCACGGATCACTCAAATGCCAACCGAGGCAGCGCTGCAGATTGAGGACGGACAGCGAAAGCGTTCCTAGGCGAGCAAGGTGGCGTGAAAGAGGAGGGCATAGGCCTTGTGGCCATGCCCGACGATTGAACGCCAGATTGCCGCTTAGGAACGTTTGCAGCGTCGAGCGGTTACGGCGTTTGGTAAAACGCCGTAACTTAATAAGTTTGGTACCTTGACATTGATTTCTCATGCTCCTAGATTAGTTAGGCACAAAACAATCCCTCTACCTAACTAAAGAAAGGAGCGAAGCTTAGATATGTGTGTTGAACCACTCGTCCTTCCGCATGAGCCCGGCGGTGACCCGTCGCAACCGGTAGACATACCCGAAGCGGTCAGCGCCGAGGACAAACTCGCCAAGCGCATCCTGAGCGGCTTGGGATTTTGCGGCCATTACATGCACTTTCATGGCGGAGGCGTGTCCGGCAAGGCGCCCATCGTCTGCCTGCTCGCTAAGCAGCCCACCGGCGAGCTTTCCCAACAGGAACTCGGCATGCACTTCGACCTCAAGCCGGGGTCCCTTTCCGAGATCCTATCCAAGCTCGAAATGGGCGGCATCATCGAACGCAGTCGCAATCCCAAAGACCGCCGGCAACTCACCATACGCCTAACCGAAGCGGGATGGGAAAAGGCCCGCGTTGAGCAGGCCGCCCGCATTCGCTTTAGAGAGCAGGCCTTTAGCGCGCTCACCCACGACGAGCGCGAGGACCTCGCCGAAATGCTCGAGAAAATCCGTGTAACCTGGGAGGAACTGGATGATTAAAACCCTCATGGGCAGCATCCGTGACTATATGAAAGCCACCGTTGCCACGCCGTTGCTCGTGCTTGGCGAGGTGCTCTGCGAGATGCTGATTCCATTTATCACCGCCAACCTGATCGACGCCATCAAAGACGGCGCCACCGTAGCCGAGATGCTTCCTACTGCGGGCTTTTTGGTGCTTATCGCGCTGACGTCGCTTGCTTTCGGCGCCGCTGCCGGCGTCACCTGCAGCCATGCGAGCTGCGGCTTCGCCAAGAACCTGCGTCACGACCTGTTCTACAAGATCCAGACGTTCAGCTTTGCCAACATCGATGAGTTCTCGAGCTCCTCGCTCGTCACGAGCCTGACCACCGATATCAACAACGTGCAGCAGGCCTTTATGATGATCATCCGTAT
>USBA01000203.1 GCA_900552735.1 uncultured Collinsella sp.
AAGGTGTAGGCCTGATCGGCGTCAAGGATGGTCTGCTTGAGGTCGAGGATGTAGATGCCGTTGCGCTCACCGAAGATGTACGGCTTCATCTTGGGGTTCCAGCGACGGGTCTGGTGACCGAAGTGGCAGCCGGCCTCGAGCAGGGTGCGGATATTAATCTTGGTAGCCATATTAAACCTCCTGTGGTTTGCCTCCGCGCGGGGTCATCCTCCAAAACCAACCCGGACATGTGCTACCAAAGCCCGGGCACCACGGTATGAAGTAGCCGCGCGTGCGTGATAAAAACCTGTTGCCGTGAAGCAACCCGATGAATGATAGCAGGATTGCCTCTTCCTGCCAACCCGCAATCAAAACCACACACCTCGGTGCGCGCGGGAGGCCCTTCTCCTACTCGCCGCGGGGGTGTGCCTGACTCACGGCGCGCTTGAGTCGGTCGGGCGTGAGGTGCGTATAGATCTGCGTCGTGGACAAGCTCGCATGCCCCAGCAGCTCCTGAACCGAGCGCAGATCCGCGCCGCCCTCGAGCAGGTCGGTCGCAAAGGTGTGGCGCATCGCATGCGGGGCGATGTCGGCAGGAATGCCGGCAAGTGCCGCAAGCATGTGGAACCGCCTCCTCAGCATGGCGGCACTCATGCGGTTTCCGCGCGCCGAGATAAACAGCGGATGCACGCCGTTCGCACTATCGACACGCTTTGCCTGCACAAGGAGATGTGGCCTCCCCTCCTCGATATAGCGGCGAGTCGCCTCGAGAGCGCGCCGATAGAGGGGCACGATACGCTCCTTGCTCCCCTTGCCCCAAAGTCGCAACGTTCGCTCGGACCAAGCAATGGACTCCACGTTGAGCGCCGCGAGCTCGGAGATTCGCGCGCCGGAGGCATAGAGCAGCTCGAGCATCGCCGCATCGCGCAGCCCCGCAGGCGTCGAGGTGTCGGGGGCCTTGAGCAACGACTCGACTTGCCGGGTCGTCAGCACACTGGGAAGATCGCGCGGCAGTTTGGGCGAGGATATCGCCGAGACCGCATCGCCCTCAACGATTCCCTCGGCAGCCATCCACCGATAGAGCGAGCGAATGGCAGACAGATGCGCCGCAAGGGTCCGAGCCGCCACCTGGCCACGCGACAGCTCGGCCAAATAGGAACGAACGGTCCGTACGTCGGCGGCGCGTGCGTCGACGTCCTCGCGTTCGCACCACGCGGCGAAGCGCTCGAGTCGCGAGGCGTAGGCGGTTACCGTATTGGGGGCGAGCCCTTCGACACGTGCAATGTAGGCAATGAACGAGTCAACGGCATCGTACAGGTCAAAAGCTATGACCTCTCGCCTCCAAACAGATCGGAGCGCGTTTCCAGATAGGCATCCAAGGCCTTGAGGGCGCGATCCGCGTAGGCCTGGTAGCGATCGCGCTTGCTGCGACGCTTGCCGTCCTCGAGCGGCGGTACGAGGCCAAAGTTAACGTGCATGGGCTGGTAGCCCACCGTAGCCGGATCGGTCGCATAGCCCACGAGTGCGCCCAGGGCGCCCACACGCGGCAGCTCGACGCCCACGACACCGATAGCCTCGGCATAGGTATTGAGCGCGGCGAGCAGACCCGTCGCCACGGCCTCCATGTACCCCTCGGTACCGGTAATCTGGCCGGCAAGACGCACGCTCGTGCCGGGCACGGCAAAGGTGCCATCGAGCACGCGCGGGGCGTCGACAAAGGTGTTACGGTGCATGACGCCGTAGCGGAAGAACTCAGCGTTCTCCAGGCCGGGAACCATATGGAAGACGCGCTTCTGTTCGCCGAAGGTCAGGTTGGTCTGGAAGCCAACCAGGTTATAGGCGGTCTTCTCCTTGTTCTCGGCGCGCAGCTGAATCGCCGCCCAGGGACGGCGACCGGTGCGCGGGTCGGTGAGCCCGACGGGCTTCATGGCACCAAAGCGGATGGCATCCTTGCCCGTGCGCGCAACCTCCTCGGCAGGCTGGCAGGCTTGGAACAGGTCCCCGCCCTCAAAATCCTTGAGCACCACGCGATCGGCCGTGGTGAGCGCCTCGATAAAGGCCTCGTACTCTTCCTTGTTGAGCGGGGCATTCAGATAGTCGCCGCTCCCCTGTTCCTCGTAGCGCGACTGCGAGAACAGAACGTCCATATCGAGCGTCGAGGCATCGACGATCGGTGCGGCCGCGTCAAAGAACGCCAGGGCGTCACCGCCGACGAGCTTCATGACCTCCTCGCTCAATGCCGGCGAGCACAAGGGGCCCGCGGCGATAACCACATGGCCCTCGGGGATCTGGGTGACCTCACCGTGGACGACCTCGATATTGGGGCGGGCGGCAACCTCGGCCTCGACGAGCTCGGAAAACTTGACGCGGTCGACCGCCAGGGCGCCGCCAGCGGGAACGGCCGCGCGATGAGCGCAATCGAGCAGCACCGAACCCATGCGCTCGAGCTCGGCCTTCAGCAGGCCGGCGGCGGAATCGGGACGGGTCGACTTAAACGAATTGGAGCAGACGAGTTCCGCCAAGTGATCGGTATGGTGGGCAGGAGAGCTCACCTGCGGGCGCATCTCGCACAGCTTTACGGCGAACCCGCGATCTGCCAGCTGAATCGCGCATTCCGATCCCGCCAGACCGCCACCGATAACCGTCACCTGATCAAACAGCATCTGCAAACACCTTTCTAATTGACACGTTTTCCATTGTGACCGAAGGGCGTCTGGGCGTGAAGGGCAAACTTGGAGGGCGCATACCTTCCATCCATCATGCGCTCGATGAGGCCCTCGAGTTCGAGCGAGCCCAGGAGCTTGAGCACACCGACGGCATCGAGGGAGACGAGTGTGGCGATGTCTTCGACCTTGAGCGGCGAGGCGATGAGCGCATGCATCACGGTCTGCTGCGTGGGGTCCAGGTCGGCGATGCCGGGCGCATCGGGACGCGAATAGCGCAGGGTACCGTAGATTCGAGAGATGGCCATCTCGATGGACTCCTCGTCAATAATGCAGCAGGCCCCGTTGGCAATGAGGTAGTTGGTCCCGCGCGACTCGGGAGACAAAATGGAGCCCGGCACGGCAAGCAGCTCGCGTCCCAAGTCCATGGCGGCCTCGGCTGTAGAAAACGTTCCGGATGGCATGCCGGCCTCCGATACAAAGAGCGCCTGCGACAGCGCGGCGATCACGCGGTTGCGGCGCGGGAAGGCAAACTTGCGCGGCCCCATGCCCCACGGCGAGATCGACACGACCGCGCCGCCCGTATCGATCGTGCGCGCGATGAGCCCCGCACGCGAGCGCGGGTAGACCACGTCGGCG
>USBA01000204.1 GCA_900552735.1 uncultured Collinsella sp.
TTGTGCCTCCCCCTCGGCCGCCCCATTCTCTAAACCCAATTTCGTGTTTTGTTTGTGGGGGGCCACCCCCCAAAAACTTCCCCCCCCCGCCCGGGCAGGCGAGCTGCGGAAACTCGGTCGGTCCAGAGCAATATCGTGCGAACGGAATTCTGGCTGAATATTTATCCGCACGGACGATCCGATAGACAGGCCGCGCTATCCCCTTCTTCCAAGTTGCGGTGAAATAGGGACTGCATTTGGAGTTGAATCGTTTAAACAGTCCCTATTTCACCGCAACTTGTGGGAGAGGTAGAAATAGGCGGAGGCCCTAGAGGGGGTCTCCGCCTTGTATGCAGGGAGCGATGTTTTACGCGTGCTGCGGGTTTAGACCAGACGGGCGTTGATCGTCTTGGCGATCTCGGCGGCGTCGGAGGAACCCTTGACGGTGGCACGGAAGTCCTCGTCCATGAGCGCCTCAGCGACCTTGGACAGGATCTTGAGGTGCGTGGTGCCGGCCTGGGCACCGGGGATGAGCAGGGCAATAGCCACGTTGACGGGAGCGCCGTCCATGGTATCCCAACCGGTCACGCCAGAGTCGTCCTTGACGACGATGACAGCAGCCTCGGTAATGGCATCGGACTTGGCATGCGGGATAGCGAAGCCCTCCATCATGCCCGTGGTGCCCTCGGCCTCGCGAGCCAGGAAGGCGTTCATCACGGCGTCGGCGTCGTTTGCGATACCGGCCTTGACGGCCTGGTTGGAAACGAAGCTCAGAGCCTCGTCACGAGAAGCGAAGTCCTCGGCGACAAAGACATTCTCGACCTTCACGAAGCCGGCAGCCTCGGCCTTGGAGGCCTCGACGGCAGCGGCCTTGGGGGCCTCAACCGGCTTGGCTGCAGGAGCGGCCTTCTGATTCTTCTCGAAGTCGTACTTCTTGAAGGCCACGAACAGGATGCCACCGACCACAGCGCCGATGAGGATCGCGAGGACCCACAGCGGACCGTTCTCGACAACGGGCAGGACCAGGAAGCCACCGTGGGGTGCCGGATCGTGGACGTTGAACATAATGGTCAGGATCGAGGCGATGGAGGAACCGAGCATCATGATGGGCATGACGGGCCAGATGTTCTTGGTCATGAACGGAATGGCGCCCTCGGTGATGTGGGTGCAGCCAAGGATGAGGTTGACGACACCGGCGTCATGATCCTCCTGGCTGAAATACTTCTTGCCGACGATGACGGCGAAGGTGGTGATCAGCGGCGGAACGATACAGGCGGCAGAGACGGCAGCCATGAAGTTGGTGCCGAAGTTATAGGTGTCGGTGCCGACACCAGCAGCCAGGGCCTCGGTGAGCATGGCGGTACCGGTGACGTAAGCAGCCTTGTTGACCGGGCCACCCATGTCAAAGGCGCACATACAACCAATAGCAAGACCCAGGACAACAGCGCCAGAGGCAGACAGACCCTTGAGGAAATCCATCATGGCGGTGTTGATGGCAGCCATGGGGCCGGAGATGCCGAGCATGACCAAACCGACGATAGCAGTCGAGAACAGTGGGTACAGGAAGATGGCCTTGAGGCCGTCCAGGTTCTTGGGCAGCTTGGCAAAAACCTTCTCGAGCAGAAGGATGACATAGCCGGCGAGGAAGCCGCCGACAATGCCGCCCAGGAAGCCGAAGCCCACACCGGTGCCGCCAGCATCGATCATGTGGGTATCGGCGTTAACGGGCAGGCCCTGGATGGCGATCATACCGGCAACAAAGCCGGGGACGAGTGCCGGGCGCTTGCCGATGGACTCGGCGATGTAGGCGGAAAGCACGGGAACCATGAGGTTCATGGCAATGCCGCCGATGATCTTGAGCATAGCGGCGAAGCTGTTGTAGTCGGCAGCCGTCGAATCGAAGGACGTGATGCCCCACAGGAACGAAACGGCGGTCAGGACGCCACCGGCAACGACGAAGACCAGCATGTGACTAACGCCGTTCATGAGGTGCTTATAGATGATGTGGCCGATGGATTCCTTCTCCTCGACCTCATCCTCGACATCGGCAGCAGCGGCAACCGTATCGTCGCCCTTGGCGGCGAGTGCGCGGTCGATCAGCTTGCCGGCAGCCTCGACGGACAGGGCCTTGGAAACACCAACGGAAACCATGGGCTTACCGGCGAAACGCTCCGCCTGGACATCCTTGTCGGCTGCGACGACGACGGCCTTGGCACCAGCGATCTCACTCTTAGTGAGCTCGTTCTCGACACCGACCTGGCCATGGGTCTCGACCTTAATGGTCAGACCGCGCTCGGCAGCCGCCTTCTCCAGCGCCTCCTTCGCCATGAAGGTGTGCGCAATGCCGGTCGGGCAACCGGTGGCTGCGATGATGTCAAACTTAGCCATGTGTCCCTCCTTCTTGAGTACAGCGCCCGCGGGCGCTCCCCTACACGCGCTTCGATACGCGTTTTTCCACACCTGAAAGATACCAACCCACCGCTTGCGTGAGAAGAGACAAGTTGCAATTCTCCGGTGAAAGGTTCTTTCACGACCGTAAACGGTCGATGAAAGTTTACCATCAACTATTGAAACGGCAAGGTGTATCTTGTAATTGAAAATGCCCGTATACTACGACATTACAAAACAAGTCCGATTTTCATGCCAACCAGGAGCCATCCATGACCGATAGCAGCAAGAGCGCGCTCTCCCTCATTAGCACCCACAAGGGATACAGCGAATCCGAGCAGCGCATTGTCGACTATATTCTGGAGCACCAGTCCGAGGCACCGCGTCTGACGGCCGCCCAGCTCTCACGAGCCGCCGCCACGTCTGAGGCGACGGTTTCGCGCTTTTGCCGCAAGCTGGGCTTTGGCAGCTTTCGCAGCTTTCAATTTTCACTGGCGCGCGATCTGGAAAACCAGCGCAACGAGGGCCTGACCGATGAGGTCTCGCTCGACAACATGGAGCAGAGCCTTAAAAACATCCTCGCCGCTAAGGTGAGCGAGCTGAATGCGACGATCGATGGCATCGACCACGAAACGCTGGCTGCTGTTGTGCATGCGCTTAAGAATGCCGGCGTTATCGAGTTCGCCGCCGTGGGCAATACAAACGCGGTCGCGCTCGATGCGACGTTTAAGTTTTCGCAGCTGGGCCTGCGCTGCATGGCGAGCACCATTAGCGAGACATCAATCGGCTTTGCGCTCACGTTACGACCGGGTGACGTCATCGTGCTAATCTCAAACTCCGGCAAATCGCGCCGACTGAATCGCATGGCAAAAGCGGCTCGCAACTGCGGCGCAACCGTAGTCGTCATCAGCA